>CAYFSZ010000001.1:0-37587 GCA_964346085.1 uncultured Mageeibacillus sp.
AAAGGGACTTAAAAAATAAATTAGTTAATTGTGATTAACTAAAGAAGTTTAATAATAATCCTGCTGCAACTGCTGAACCGATAACGCCAGCAACATTTGGTCCCATCGCATGCATTAACAAGAAATTTTTCGGATTTGCTTGTTGTCCAACTTTTTGTGAGACACGAGCTGCCATCGGTACAGCGGAAACACCGGCAGAACCGATCAGCGGATTAATTTTATCCTTACTGAATAAGTTCATCAATTTGGCAAAGAGTACGCCAAATGCCGTACCAATCGCAAATGCGAGTAAACCTAAGGCTAAAATGCCCAATGTTTTTGCATTTAAAAAGCGTTCCGAGGAAGCTGTAGCTCCGACAGTGACACCAAGCAAAATGGTTACGATATACATAATCGTGTCTTTGGCAGCTGTCACCAAATTAGGTACAACACCGGATTCTTTAATTAAGTTACCGAGCATCAGCATACCGACCAACGGTGCGGCAGACGGCACAATTAAAGAAACAAGGATGGTCACGACGATAGGGAAAAGAATTTTTTCTGTTTGAGAAACAGGACGAACATTTTTCATTTCAATCATTCGTTCTTCTTTTGTTGTCAATAGTTTCATAATTGGCGGTTGAATAACTGGAACTAATGCCATATAAGAATAAGCTGCAATAGCAATTGAACCTAATAAATGTTCAGCTAATTGACTTGTTAAATATAAAGCAGTCGGTCCGTCAGCACCACCGATAATTCCGATTGATGCAGCTTCTTGAGGAGTAAATCCTAAAGCTAAAGCACCTAAGAAAGCAAAGAAAATACCAAACTGTGCAGCTGCACCTAAAATCATACTTTTTGGATTTGCAATTAAAGGACCAAAGTCTGTCGATGCACCAACACCTAAGAAAATCAATGGTGGATAAATACCTAGTTTAACACCTTGATATAGATAATATAATAAACCACCTTCATCATATGAAGATAATTGGCCTAACGGTAAATTTGCTAACAACATACCAAAAGCAATTGGAATTAACAGATATGGTTCAAAACCTTTTTTGATTGCTAAAAACAAGAGTACACATGCTGTAACTAGCATGATTAAACTTTTGATATCGAGAGCATATAGACCGCTTGATTGAAAAAATTCTACGATCATCTCTAACATGAAAACACCTACCTCGCTTATTTCAAGCTGTAAAGAGCGTCTTCTGCATTAACAGTTTGTCCTTCTTTTACAAAGACTTGCTCTACAACACCATCTCTTGGTGCAACAACTTCATTTTCCAATTTCATTGCTTCAATAATTAAAACAGTGTCACCAGTTTTTACACTTTGGCCAGGTTGAATATCAATTTTTAAAATAGATCCTTGTAATGGAGCATCGATAGTTTCACCTTCACCTGATGCAACTGGAGCTGCTGGAGCTGCTGGTGCTGCTTCTGCTTTTGGTGCTTCAATTGTTGTGCCTTCTGCTACTTCTTCTAATTTCACGATATATTCTTTATCGCCTACAGCTACTTTATAAGTTTTCATTTTTCCTCCTAGAGTATATAAAATAAATTATTTTGTTCTTTCTATAGAAACAATGCGTACGTCTTTATCAATCTGTTCTTTCGCAACACAGGATGCAACAAGCATTGCTATCATGCGTTCTTCTTCATCGCTCGCTACCGGTTTATTAATAACAGCAGCAGCTGGTTTTTTAACAACTTTTTTCTCATCTTCTTTTGAAGGCAAATAACGTAAAAAAGATACGATAACAGCCAAAAGAACTAATATAAGAAAAACGATGAGCATCGAAAAGATTGAAACTGGAACGCCATCTAAAATTCCGAAATTCATAGTTCAATTCCCTCTCAATTAACTTCTTGGAGGAATCATTCTAAATGCAACTGGTTCATTTGAACTTGCGTTTGCACTTGATGATTTCTCGCTTTTTGTTTCTGCTACTTTTTCTTCCTTTTCCGCAGTATAGTAATTTTTGATTACTTCAGGGAAAATTGAGTAGGAAACGACTTCTTCCTCTTCAGGTTCACGTCCAATAATGTCTTTTAATTTATCTTTCATTTCATCATAGATGAAAGGTAAATCTTCTGGAGGAACCGGTGTTTTCTTAACTGCTATCTGTTCTAGAATTTGATCAACAATTGTTTGATCCATTTCACCTGGAGCACGTCCATATAATCCTTGCACATAATCTTTTATTTCATTAGGAACCATTTTATAGCGTTCACCTAATAAAACATTCAATACAGATTGTGTACCGACCATTTGCGATAATGGTGTAACAAGTGGTGGATATCCCATATCTTTACGAACATTAGGAATCTCTTTTAACACTTCATTAAAACGATGTGCTGCCCCTTGTTGCTCTAATTGACTTAATAAATTTGACAACATGCCACCTGGCACTTGATATGTCAAAATTTTCGGATTTGGAATCAATGAACGAGTACGCAAATCACCGGAAGCAATGTATTTGTTAACAATTTCATCTGCTAATTCATAAGCATCATTTAAAGCATCTAAATCAATATCTACTTCTCTGCCAGTTAATTTTGCAATTTCCAAAATTGTTTCATCAGCCAAATGACCTGTACCACCTGAGAATGGAGAAATACATCCATCAACGATATCGGCTCCTGCCTTCATCGCTTGTTCCATAACCAATATTGTCGCATTTGCAGTTGTATGCGAATGCAATTCAATCGGTAAATCAGTTGCTGCTTTTAGTGCAGATACTAACTCAAACGCATTCTGAGGTGTGATAATTCCAGCCATATCTTTAATACAGATAGAATCAGCACCCATTTCTTCATACGTTTTTACCAAATTCACATAATATTCATTATTATGAACTGGGCTTACCGTATAAGCGATTGCTCCTTGCAAAATTCCGCCATGCTTTTTCACAAATTTGAACGCATTACGTAAATTGTTCGGATCATTCAAAGCATCGAATACACGCAAAATATCAATACCATTCTCGATAGTCAAACGAATAAAACGCTCTAGGGTATCATTATCATAGTGATGATAACCTACAACGTTCTGACCACGTAAAAGCATGGATAATTTTGTATTCGGAGCTGCTTTTTTGATTTCTCTTAAATTCTCCCAAGCACTTTGATTTAAAAAGCGATAAGCAGAGTCAAATGTTGCTCCGCCCCAAACTTCCAAAGAATGGAAGCCAACTTTGTCCAAAGCGCCCACTAAAGCGAGAATATCTTCTCGCTGCATTCGTGTTGCCATAATCGATTGATTACCATCACGAACCGTAACATCTTGAATTCCAAGTATACTCATGTGCACCCCTTTATTTTTTGTGCATTTCCATAAAAATTTATAAAAATGCGATTTTTAACAAGTGCATTATATCATCATACTTGGCACATAACAAACCAAAAAATATTTGAATATTTTGTTTTCTAGTCTTAAAAAATTAATAATGTGGATATTAGACTTCATTGAAAAAAATCGTACTTTATTTTATATTTAGTAAAGCTAATATAAAAAGGAAGAAGAAATGTTCAAAATAAAAAAACAACAAAAGAAAGAAAAATACAATTTTGATAACTTTGAATCGGAACAAATTAAGTTGTTTTTTAATTGTGCTTTTTTGTTGTTTAATTATATCTGGTGTGACATTTGGTTTCGCGTTTTAGTGCATCAATCATTTTCTCTATCCGGAATTGTCTATAATATTTTGTTTACACTGTCTTTCATTTGCGTGTTATATTTTATTTTATCCTTCTTTAAAAAATGCAGAAATTCCATCTTATTAGCGGTGACTTTTATTAGTGTCATTTTCTACTGTTCTCAGTATATATATCATTCTTTTTTTCAAAAATTGTATACGTGGTTTTCTGTAATGAACGGTGGAGAAGTTGTTCAATTTAGTGATTTAATCGTACGTAGAGTTCTCGTTAACATCCCTGTACTATTGCTTTTTCTAGCCCCTTCCATCTTATTCTTATTGAGAAAACTAGTTCTAAAAAAAGTTAATATCGAGCGTATATTGGGGTTCCTGCATAATGGACTAAAAAGTTCGCAGAATTCATTGAATTGCACAAAACAGATTCTTTCCAGAGTATATTCTGCTTTGTTGGCATTAACCATTTTTAGTATAACGTTATTCATCATCTTCATAGGCTCACATAAAATTAACTCCGCATACGACTTGTACTTTGTTAATAATGATCCGCTGGTTGCTTCAGAAAAGATTGGGCTCTTACCTGCTATGAGCGTAGATTTAAGACAATTTGTATTTCCTTCGTCAATGAAATTAACTAAAATCAATCATAGCTTTTTAAATAAATATTCGATTGCTAATAGCAGAAAGAAAAATGAGACTTTGACAAATCAAGAAATTTCAGTTTCGCCTGAAAAGATTCAAAATAAAGAAGGCAATCATAGCGAACCAGAAATAAAAGAAATCAAAAACGAAACGGGAAATGATACTGAAACAGGTACAGAAACTGTGATTGAAAATCAAGTTAATGGAGATAATGTATTAGATATTGACTTCGATAAAATAATGGCAAAAGAAACCAATCCTCAGCTCATGGAAATGCATCAATATTTCAACAATGTAAAGGCTACTCCAAAGAATGAACATACAGGCATGTTCGAAGGATATAATTTAATTTTCATCACTGCTGAAGCATTTTGTTCATACGCGATAGATAAAGATCTCACCCCTACTTTGTATCATATGCAAGAAAACGGGATGAAATTTACAAACTTCTATAATCCAATATGGGGTGGTTCCACAACAGATGGTGAATATACAGGAATTTCAGGTCTCGCTCCAAAACCAGGTGTATGGAGTATGGTTGAAAGTTCCAAAAAATATATGCCTTTCGTGCCAGGAAATATGTCTAAACTCTTTGGCTATAATACTTCTGCTTATCATAATGGAGAATATCAATATTATGATCGACATATTTCACATCCGAATTTGGGATATAACGAATATTTTGGAATTGGTAATGGATATGAAAATATGGTTGGTCATGATGCTAATTTATTTTCAGATTTATCACTATTTAAAGGGACATTAGACAATGCTACGAAGACGGAACCTTTTCATTCTTATTATATGACATTTAGCGGTCATATGCCTTTTGATTTTACAAATGGTTTTTATCAGTTGAATGTAGATAAAGTCAATCATCTTAACGCTTCTGAATCAGTAATATCATATTTAGGAGCACAATATGAATTAGAAAAAGGAATGAATTATTTACTTAATTATTTGCGAGAAAAAGGAATTGCAGATAGAACATTGATTGTTCTTAATGGGGACCATTATCCATATGATTTAACTAAAGAAGAATATGATGAGTTAGCGGGACATGAACTAGAAGAATATTTTGAAATGTATAAAAATTCTTTAATAATTTACAGTGATGGTATGAAAGCCGAAACCATAGATAAACCATGTTTTACGCTTGATATTATGCCAACACTTATGAATTTGATGGGATTCCCATATGATTCTCGTCTATTTGCTGGTAGAGATATTTTTGCGAACTATGAACCACTTGTTTTCTTTGGAAATCGTAGTTGGATAACTGATAAAGGGAAGTTTAATTCCTTGACTGGCGAATTCATTCCAAATGATAATCTGAATGAAGAAGAAATTGATAATTATTATAACTCAGTGCAGATGGAAGTAATCAAAAGATATGATTATTCAATTGGTATTCTTGATTATGATTATTATCGTCTTGTTGTAAATGATGAGATGTTAAAGGAAGCCGGAGAAAAATCTTTCTATAAAGAGGGATGGTATAAAACTTTTAAATCAAATCATGAATAAAAGAAGCGTGCTGTTTATCACAACACGTTTCTTTTTTGTTTATCACTATTATGGATTTTCACTTAATAATCAAACAACTCAGAATCAGGAATACTAAAGGTATCACCATGTTCTAAATCACCATAGCGATATCCCCTGTCATACCATTCTTTTCTTTGCGCAGAAGAACCATGGGTAAAATCATCAGGAACGACATATCCTTGGCTTTTCTTTTGAATTGTATCATCCCCAATAGCTTGCGCAGCATTAATCGCTTCCATGATATCACCATCGTCTAAGTAGCCTTGTTCATCTTGCCATTTAGCAACACAACCAGCAAAATAGTCTGCCTGTAATTCTAAACGAACATTTAATCGATTCGCTTCTTCTTTAGACATTTGTTGTTGCAAACGGTTTACTTCTTTTAGGATGCCCAATTGATGCTGTACATGATGACCTACTTCATGAGCTACAATATAGGACATGGTAAAATCTCCGGAAGCACCGAATTGTGTTTTTAATTGATTATAGAAGGTCATATCGATATAAACCGTTTCGTCAGCTGAACAATAAAAAGGTCCAACTTGTTTACTTGCACCACCACAGGCAGTTTGTACATAATCTTCAAAAGTATGTAAAGTTGTTGGTTGATATGTTCTACCACTTTCTCTAAAAATACCTTCCCAAGTGTCTTCTGTATCTTTTAATGCGACTGAAAGATATTGGCGCATTTCATCCATCGTTTTTGGATCGCCTTGGCCATCAGAGAAATCTTGATCAACATGTTGTTGCTCATTTTGATTCTGTGGTGTTTGTGATTGACTATCTGTGATACCTAAATTTGATAAGTTGAGACCACCACTAAACAAGAAAAATAACACAATGAGTAGGATAACAGTCCCACCGCCTTTTCCTAAAAGACTACCTAGCAGCAAGCCAGGCAAACCGCCCATTCCACCACCAAAACCACCGGTGCCACCGCGACTACTACGGTTTCCACCACTGCTGTTTCGAACATTCGAACTACCTTTACGATTTCTCCATTGCATACACTTCACCTTACCTACAAAATAAATTTAGATAATTGTACCAGATAAGCAACATTTTTATGAAAAAATAGCTATTAATATTATTTCTTGTAACACTTGCTTTCTGCTTTTACTTTAGCTAATATGAATAAGCAATTTGCGGAAATGGCGGAATAGGCAGACGCGCTAGCTTCAGGTGCTAGTGATCACTAGATCGTGCAGGTTCAAGTCCTGTTTTCCGCACCAATTTTCGGATAAATATATGAATGATTCCAATAATAATATCAAAATTTCTGTTTCAGCAAGACGTTTGGCTGAAATCGTGCATCGAAGTGGTGGTTTAGCTCAATCTGCTTATGGTGGAGTTGACTCAATTGATGGCATTCGTGCACATCAACGATTTATCGAAACAATTAAACAGACACAACCTATGTTTTATCATGCATCCGAATGTCCCTTTTCACTTGAAGAAAAATTTACTGACTTTCAAATTAATATCAGAGGGAGGCTTGACCATTTAACTTTTTTTGAAAATCAATTAATTCTTTATGAAGGAAAAAGTTTCAGAGGCAATAAGCTATATTTACCTAAAGATGGAGAACCTGTTCATTGGGCACAACTTTATATTTACGCCTACATGTTGAAAAAATTGACATATGAAGACTTAGCTAAAACATTAAAATCAAATGATGCTTGTATAACGAAAGAAATTCACAATGCGATTTCTTCAGAATCGCTGAATTTAGCTCTAGTATATATTGCCGTAGATAGCGAAGATATCGTCTACAAGAAAAGAACTGTTTCCTTTAAAGAAATCAATGATTTTTTTGAATTAACAGTAAAGAAATATTATACCAAAATGCAAGGTTGGCTATCTTGGAAAGAGATTCGGAATACTTCTATTCAACAAACTGGCTTTCCTTTTAACTCATTAAGAGATGGACAAAAACAAATGATGCGCGAAGTCCTTGGTATCATGCGAGATAAAGGTTCTCTTCTCGCGCAAGCACCAACAGGAATTGGCAAAACAATGGGAACTCTTTTTCCGGCTCTCAAAGCTTTATCAGCAAATTATATTCAAAAAGTGTTCTATGCAACTGCCATGATTGCAACACGAGATGTCGCCGCAAACAGTCTTAAGATATTAAGAAATAATGGAATGGCAATTAGAAGCATTGTACTTTCCTCAAAGGAAAAATCTTGTCTACAACCGGATTTATTCTGTGATCAAACGATATGTCCTTTTGCTGTCGATTATTATGAAAGGCTACCAGATGCAATGCAGGATTTGTTTAAGTATCAAGATATTACACCAGATATCGTTTCGCAAATAGCTACGAAACATCAAGTTTGCCCACATGAATTATCTCTGGATATTTCAGATTTTTGTGATGTTGTCATCGGTGATTATAATCACGTGTTTGATCCACAAGCATCTATTAAAAGAATTATACGAAGCCAAGATGAAATTTGCGGTTTGCTAATTGATGAAGCTCATAATTTACCTTCACGCGCTAGAGAAATGTTCTCCGCTCAAATTTCAGAGGAATCCATCAAAGATGCGATAGAAATTCTTAGATTTCCTAGTTTGAATTTCCTTCCGAAATATAATGATTTATTGGAGAGTTTTCACCAAATATTAATGTTTTTTGATGAAATTTTGCTTGTATTTGAAAATAATCAAAAACCAAAACAAAATTCATTTTTTCTACCTAGTGAGGAAAAATGGTTAATTGATGATAATTTTATCGGAGTTAAAAGTAAACCGATTCCTTTTCTCAAATTAATCAATCGCACAATAGAATTAACTCGTTATTTTTTAGATGATCAAAAAATGTTTGATGGAAGGCAAACAATCCTAAAAGCTTGGTTTGATTTAATGTATTTCGTGCGCATAGCAGATTTTTATTATGATAAAGCCTATTTAACTGTTTTTAGAGCTGACAACAAAAAACAAATATCTTGTTATTTATTAGCACTCGATGCTGCTAGACATATTACGGATGTTTATCAGAACAAACATCCAATCATCTTTTTCTCTGCAACAATGTCACCGCTTCACTACTATCATAGTTTATTAAACTCTAAGTTCAAGGAATTTCCATCTGAAGTGTTGAGCTTGGATTCTCCTTTTGAACCAAGCAATCGTTTTCTTAGTAGTGCCATCAATTTCTCAGTCAAATATAAGGATCGTGAGAAAAGTATGCCTTATATTCTCCGTTTAATATTGAGGATATGTAAGAAAAAACAAGGAAATTATCTGATTTTCGTGCCTTCGTTTCAGTATCTGGAACAGTTAAAAAAGATGCTTAGAAAATATAAAGCATCTGAAAATGAACACTTAGTTTATCAAGATCGAAATATGACTCATAAAATGAAACAAGACTTCCTCTCTCATTATGAAAACTTTGGGGAACATACTCTCATTGGATTTGCCGTATTGGGCAGTCACTTCAACGAAGGAATTGATTTGGAAGGTGAAAAATTAAGTGGTGTATTTGTAATCGGCACTGGTATCCCTCAAATTTCTCCAGAACGCGAATTGATGACGCAATATTATGCGGAACATTTTGAAGGCGGACGCGCATTTGGCTATCAGTATCCTGGATTTAACCGTGTTCAACAAGCGATTGGAAGACTAATTCGAAGTGAATCTGATACAGGAATTGCTATATTGATTGATGATCGTTATGCCAATCCTGAATGGAATACGATATTTCCGAATGATTGGCATGTCAAAAATTATTTAGATCCGGATGATTTAGTCAATGATATCGAAATCTTTTGGGAAGATCATCAACTCTAATTACTTTCTATTTTTGTTAAGTTCATCTCTCATTTTTCTTGCAGTAGGTGTGTCAGCTAATCCTCCTAAAGCCGTTTCTTTAAGTGCTTCTGGCATCATATCACCGATTCTTCCCATTGCCATCACTACTTCATCACAAGGAATACGGCTCTTCACTCCTGCTAATGCTAAATCCGCGGCCGTAAAGCAATTACTAACACCAATTGCATTTCTCTTAATACAAGGAATTTCAACTAAACCAGCGACAGGATCACAAGATAAACCGAGTAAATTTTTCAAGGCAATCGCCACTGCTTCTGCTGACATTTCCGGGCTACCTCCAGCAGCTTCTACAAGCGCCGCTGCTGTCATTGCTGAGGCAGAGCCTACTTCTGCTTGACAGCCACCTTCAGCACCTGAAATACTCGCATTATTGCCAATAATCATGCCACATATTCCAGCAGTTAACATAAAATTCAATTGTGCTTTTCTATCCATTTGTAAATGTTCTCTTACAGCTGTGAGAACTCCTGGTAAAATGCCAGCAGAACCAGCCGTTGGTGTCGCACAAATAATGCCCATCGCAGCATTCACCTCATTAACAGCAATCGCATGATTCACAGATTTTGAAAGCATTGGGCCAAGTAAAGATATGCTCTTTTCAATATAATTCGAAAACTTAAGAGCATCTCCCCCAGTTAATCCTGAATGTGAAACAACCCCCAACAATCCCTTTTGAACAGAATTCTCCATTGCTTGTAATTGAAATTCCATTTGTTCATATATCTTATCAGCTGGAATTTGCATCGATAACCATTCTTGTTCAATGGCTATCTCATATATTTTTTTATTCTCTACTTTGCATTTTTCTACTAATTCAGAAAAAGATTGAATCATTTTTTTCTCCTTGAATCATTATATTAATAAAAAGTCTGTCAATTCAATATCACGTTTTCACTTGAATCACACGCAAAATATTTTCGACATTTTTCAAGTCATCGATCACGTCTTGTGCGATTGGCTCATCTGTTTGAAAAATCATCAACGCAACTTGGCCCTTTTCACGTCTTGACACTTCTAAATGTGAAACATTGATTTCATGTTCAGCGATAATATTTGTCACAGCAGCAATTCGACCCTTCACATCATGATGGAAAACAAGTACTGCTGGATTCTCTCCTGTGATGTGACATCTAAATCCATTAATCTCAATGATTTGAATTGTTCCTCCACCAACAGAAATGCCAATAACCGAGACGGTGTCTTTTTCATTTTCACCATATAGTTCTATCTTTGCCGTATTCGGATATTGAACTGGTTCAAAATTTTCTTGAATAACGAGTTCTAGTTTTTCTTTTTCCGCAACTTGATAGGCAATTGGAATACGAGAATCAAATGTTTCCATTCCTAATATTCCTGCAATAATTGCTACATCAGTACCATGCCCTCGATAAGTGTGGGCAAAAGATCCATAAAATGTAATAATTGCTTTTTGCGCTTTTTGTCCGAAAATATTTCTAGCAATTTGACCAATTCTTACAGCACCTGCTGTATGCGAGCTCGAAGGACCTACCATGACTGGTCCAATAATTTCAAAAACACTACGATATTTACTCATAAATGCCTTTCTCAAACTTTCCTAATGACATAATCATATCTAATTTTTTATATTCTTTTTCCATCACAAATGTTGTAAAACGTTTTGAAAAAATCATTATTTCTTCTCTAATTCTAGAATCAATTGCAATATTAAAGCATTTTTCATAGCTCAATTGTAACAAATAAGACAATGCTTTTAGACTATCGAATTGCAAATCCATAATCCCTGATGCCCCAACATGACTTCGACATGTATTGTTTTGGCAAATAACGCCTCCCTGTTCAAAGAAAAATCTTTCAGCAGGTGGATTAATCGGTTGATTACAGATGACACAAGAATGCACCCATGGTGAAAATCCCTGTTCCGAAAGCAATTTAATCTGCGCTAAATGAGTCATCAAGACAGGATCTTTGTGATTCGTAATTTGGTACGATGCATATGCCCAGAAAGGGTAAATTTCTTTTACCTCACTATGATGTCTCAAGATATCAAGTGTGATTTCAGCCAAATGAGAAATACAAGTTAATCTGACTAAATCTTCTGTTAATGGAGCAAATCGATCGATAACTTCCGCTGACTGTAGTTGATATCTGTTTTTATAGTAAAACAGTTCATACTCTGCAAAGACAAACGGTGTTATAACCATTTTAAACGGACTATTTTTCCGTTTAGCGTTCCTTACCGAACAGGTTATCAAGCCATGATCTGCTGTTAGTATTTTTAATAAAACATTGGAATCCTTGTAGGGAATATTCTGTAAAACAAATCCTTTGGTTCGAATATAGGACATACTATAAATTCACATCCTGACCTTGATATCCAAGTTCTTTTAATTGACTTGCTCTGTTTCTCCAATCATTACGAACTTTAACGAATAGCATTAAATCGCATGGACAATCTGTCATCTCTGCTATTTTTTTGCGACTTGCTTTTCCAATTGACGCAATTTTCTGGCCTTTTTTCCCAAGAAGAATCATTTTATGATTTTCTCTTTCACAGAAAATAACTGCATTGATTTTAACTCGAACGCGTTCCCCTGTTTCATCATATTTCTCTTCAAAGTTCTCGATTTGAATCGCAACACTATATGGAATTTCTTCATCTATTTGATAGATTATTTCTTCTCTTATATATTCTGCAGCTAATACTTTTTCCGTTTGATCCGTATAAGAATCATCTTGAATAATCGGAAAACCTTCTGGAAGTTGGTTCTTAATTTCTTCGATTAACAAGTTTACCCCATCATCATGCTTTGCAGAAATTGGTATGACAGCTTTGAAATCTGCATATTCCATATACATTTGCATTAATGGTAATAACTTGATTTTATCAACTAAATCAATTTTATTAATCGCTAATAGTAATGGTACATCAGCAGATTGAGCTAATTTAATGATACGTCTTTCAATATCTCCAATACTTATATCCGATCTTGCATCAACAACTAGAACAACCAAATCGGTTTCTTGTATTGCCACAGTAGTTGCTTTTTGCATATGATGCCCTAACTGATCGATTGCCTTATGCATTCCAGGAGAATCGATAAAAATGATTTGGCTATTTTCATCTTCATAAATCCCTTTGATTAAATGTCTAGTTGTCTGTGGTTTATGCGTTGCAATAGCAATCTCTGTTTTCATAATTTGATTAATCAAAGTGGATTTTCCTATATTTGTTCTTCCAGCTATGGTAACAAATCCTACTTTCATACTCAGTTCACCTCATACCCACTCTCAGATAATAATTTTTCTAAAGCAGGAACAATTGATTTTTGCATATCAAACATAATTGTTTCCTCTTCTTCATTCATGTGATCATATCCACACAAATGCAATAAACCATGCATAAATAAAAAAGAAAACTCTCTCATATAAGAATGACCTAATTCTTTGGATTGTTCATGAACTTTTTCAGGACAAATCACAATTTCTCCAAGACTGACTCTCTTTTCTTCTGCATTTGGATCAATGAAATCAAATGAAGCAAACTGATAATCTAATTTCTCTGCATGATAATCAAATTGAAAATTAGGAAAGGATAAGACATCCGTTACTGTATCAATTTTTCTCGTTATTGCATTTATTTCTTTTATGCCTTCAGAATCGGTTATTGAAATATCAATATGTGGCTTGAGATTTTGATGGATTAGTAGTTCCCAAACTCTATGCTCTTTATCTAATATGATATCGCCTAGTCGTTCTAAAAAAAGATGCAATTGTTCCGTATCTATTTCTTGCATAATCGGAACTTCTGTTTCAAATATTTCAACACTTAGAAAACGGCTCATCATTAACCTTTCTTTCTATCATCAGATTCTGTTGGTTCAGGATATTTTATACGGGAATGGAATTGACCAGCATAAACTTGTAAAAACGCATCTAATATAACTTCTATATCATGAAAAGACAGCCCCGAATTAATTAATTGATTTTGATCAATTTTTATTTTTATAATATTTCGTATAAATTTTTCTGCATCTTCTAAATTATCAATTTCAGCAGACTTCATAGCAGCCTCAACCGAATCTGCTAACATTAGAACAGCTGATTCTCTAAAGCTGGGCAACGGATTATGATAGCGATATAACTCTTGACTTGGTTTTTCTCTACCTTCCTGCTCTGCAATTTGGCAAGCTTTATGGTAAAAATATTGCAATACTGTTGTTCCATGATGTTCGTGAATCATTTTTAGAACTGGTTCAGGCAAGCGATGTTTTTTGCCCAGTTTCACCCCATTTTCCGTATGAGCCGTCAAAATTCTACAACTTTCTTCCGGAGTGAGTAAATCATGAGGATTTGTACCACTTTGATTCTCTGTGAACATTAATGGATTTTCAAGTTTTCCAATATCATGATAATAAGCACCTACTCGAACTAAGTTCGTATCAGCACCTATTGCCTCACAACCAGCATCAGCTAAATTAGCAACCATCATCGAATGTTGTGAAGATCCTGGTGCTTCTGTAAACAATCTTTTCATCAAGGGTTGTCCTGGTTGAGAAAGTTCAATGATTTTAACCGGAGAGACCGTATTGAAAATTAATTCGAATAATGGCATTACACCAATTGCAACAATGACTGAAATCATAGATGAAATTGATACCGATAAAATGTTAACGAGGGATGTTGATAATGATACTTCTCGGATTACACTTAAAGCAATCATCACAGCTACAGAAGATGTAGTCGTTGCAATGATTAATTTTACGTAATTATCTTCTCTAGAAATACGTCTAGAAAAGCAAGCAGAAACCAAACATCCCATCAAAACGACTGGTAAATAATAACTGTTAAAAGATGTCATCGGATATACGGCTATTGCTAATGCTGTTGATAAGACCAATGATGTTCTAAAATCAAAATATGCACAGATGATAATCGTAGCAAAGTAAATGGGAGGAGATAATGGAAAAGATTGAGCAGTGTTGAATGAGACAATGAGCGGAATAAACAAAGCGATAACCAATGCCCAAAGGCTTTCACTATCATTCGCTATTTTATTTTCAAAATTCCTGAAGAAAAATAGAACGATAACAATAATAACGAGATTTAGCAATGCAATTCCAAAAAACTTCTGCCAATCAAATTGATTTTCATCTGTCAAATTTAGTGTTTCTAGAATATTGTAAACATCTTCTGTAATCAAATCGCCCTGAGAAACAATTCTAGTTCCTTGATTGATCATTATTGGATTATTGCGAATCTGATTTGCTGCTTCTTCACGAGCATTTTGTGTTGCAATTTCATCGTATTCAACATTTGGCTTTAATAAATTTCTTAGAAGAAATAAGACTATTTCATTATCACTAGTAAAATAGTTCTGAGACCTTTGTAAACTCTCCATTGTTCGAGAAATTTCAGTTTGAAGTTGTTCTGCATCCAATGCTTTTTCCATGATTAATCCAGAAGAAGTTCTCAGATTTTCTTTGAAATACTCAAAACGATTATCTTCAATACTCAATAAGTTAGTTGCATAATTAATTTCGAAATCTAGATTATAACTTTGATTTATTTGGGAAACCATAGACGTAGCAGCTGTTGCGATATCATCTTCTGTCGGCTCTAAACGATTATCATTTTGGCGATTATCATCGATTCTCGAAGGATTCTCTTCATTTTCTGTATTAGTTTCAATTGTATTCCTTGTGCTTTCCTCTGTTGAGTTTTCTGCATAATAGAGACGATTTCTTCTCGTTTCCACTAATTCAATGAAGGATTCAATATTCGCCAAAGAAACTGCAGTGATTTCCTCATTCTTTATCATTTTACCAGGAACAGCAGCCATCGCTTCTTGAGCTAGTAATTCCGTCTCTGATTCATTTACAATTGTTCGAGGTGCTTCAATATCGTAACTACTAATATCATTTACAGCCAGTGGATACGTAATAGGTTGTGAACCTTGGTAAACAATAATACTCAAAGTGATAAAAATCAGCCATAGCGAAATAAATCGGATTAAAAAATTTTTTCTACTAAATAGAGATTTATTCTGTTTAGCTTTTCTAATTGATAACTTTTGGTCATCAGAAATTCTAAGTTTTTCTTTCATTTCAGCTACCTCTTGTTATTGTTATTTTTCTTATTTTTATCCGCATTTTCATAAGCGACAATAATTCTTTGCACTAGATCATTTCTAACAACATCTTTCGCATTCAAATTAACAAAGGAAATTCCTTCAACATCTTTTAAGACTTTTTGAACACCAATTAATCCACTTTGATAACTATGCGGCAAATCAATTTGCGTGATATCACCAGTCACAATTGCTTTTGAATGAAAGCCTATTCTAGTCAAGAACATTTTCATTTGTTCTGGTGTCGTATTCTGGGCTTCATCGAGGATAATAAATGCATCATCTAATGTCCTTCCTCTCATATAAGCAAGCGGAGAAACTTCTATCACACCTTTTTCCAGATTTTTCTGATAAGTTTCATGACCCATTAAATCATATAAAGCATCATACAGTGGTCGCATGTATGGGTCTACCTTCATCTGTAAATCACCGGGTAAGAATCCCAGTTTTTCTCCAGCTTCCACAGCAGGTCTTGTCAAAATAATTCTAGATACTTGTTGTGCACGAAAGGCTTTCACAGCCATTGCCACTGCTAAATATGTTTTACCCGTTCCCGCAGGGCCGATAGCAAATGTCAACTCATTCTTTTCAATTGCATTAACGTACTTTTTTTGGCCAGCAGTTTTACTGCGAATGGGGCGACCTTTAGCTGAGACACAAATCAAGTCTGGACTAAAAGCCATATCATCTTCATTTTTAAATAAGCTTGATTCTGTGAAATATTTGACCAATTGTAGATCTGCATCTGCTCCTCTACGAATTCCTACCAAAAGACGTTCATATACTTTTATTGCTTCATCTACTTGCTTTTCTTCCCCTTGAATACTCAATCCATGCGCACCAAGTTCAGTTTCTACATGAAATGCATTGTCAATTTGTTTTGCATTCATATTTAACTGTCCCAAAAGTTTGATACCTTCTTGAGAATCTACGGGAATTGTTTTTATGATCATATATTACTCAACCTTCTCTTCATCTGTATTCACAGGCATTAATAAATCTGTTTTATAAGCAATACTATCTTCGCTTAATGCTGCTATTATTATATTTTCTTCAACTTTAATTGTCATCTCAATTTTTTGTTCGAGAGGCATTTGTTCAAGCAAAGTATTTTTCAAGGTATTAAGCATGGAAGCAGCATATTCTAATTCATCAGCGTTAATGATTGCTTTAATTTTGAAATTCCCAACTCGCGGAAAACCAACACCATTAATGATCATATTTTCGCCACTAGAGCGTATTTCAGTGGTTGCTACTTTTCTTTGATCATTGATAGAAATTGCTTGAGCTCCAACTGCATTCAACTCATTGACTACAATTCGAATCGTTGAATCATTCATTTGACCTTGTCCAACAATTTTCATGTCAATCGTTAATCCTGTATTTTGCACTTCAGTCATTCCTGCAAACGTTTTATATTTTTCTTTTTCATTAACGATTTCTTGAAATGAAGCATCTCCTTCTAATTCATTCGATCTGAGTTTTTCAATTTCTGCATATAATGCTTCGTTTCTATCATTTAGCTCACGATTCTTTTCTGCATAACTTCGCACATTGTTTTGTAATTCTGATAAGTCACGACTAATAGAAACAGATGTGGCATTATTCGTTTTAATCTGTAATGCAATAGCTATTCCTAAAACGATTGCGATAATAAAGACTATTAAGTTACTTTGAAGGTTTAATTTTTTTATCATTTTTTTCTCACTTATATTAATCTTGTTTCGATTCCATTAATAGGTTAATATCCTCATCGATTCTAGCTGGTGTTTCATACCCTCTAATGATTAGTTGATCAACTTTCTCCGTATTTAATCTGATAAAATAAGGTTCTGCGGTCAAAGCTGAATAAACCGAATCTTTTTCTACAGCCATTATCAGTTCATTCTGAGGGCCAATCGCTTTTATAATATACGGAGGGGTCATTCTCTGATTGTTACATAATATGGTTGTCCCTACACAAAAAATCTCACTAGAATTTACAATACGCAAATCGTTAATAGAAATCGCTTGTGCACCATTATTGACTAATAGATCAACTAAATATCTTATATTCTCATCATGAATTAGCGAGGCAATATGATCTTGCAACGGCTGATAATTCTCTTTATCGTTGACGGAAACAATAATGCCAGCACCTTGAACATCGCTCAAACCAGCAAATTCTCTAGCAAAAAATAATTCATCCATCAAAGAATCACTAGCGGTTTGATTTTCAGCCAAATTTTCTGACCATAAATCATCCAATTGTGCTCGTAACTCCTGATAATCATCTTCTAAATTTTGTCGCTCATTTTCTAAAGCTTCTAATTCTTGATTGACTTGATTTAATTGCTCAACATTAATCGCTTTCTGTGCACCTTTATTGACAATAAAATGTCTACCTACTATTGTTCCAATGATAAGCAAAAACAAAAACGCTGATAAATGTCGACTCATAAATTTATTCATTTTCTTATTCAAAATCTGATTGTAATAATTTTTCTTTCAATTGAAGATAATGCTTAGGTTCTTCAATTTGAAAAGAAAATTTTTCTTCGGTAAATGGTCTAGTGAATTCTAACTTTTGGGCAAATAACGCTTGTGCTGGCAAAAGAAATTTATCTTTTCTTTTGGTATACAAAGCATCTCCTATAATCGGCAAATTGATATAGGCTAAATGTACTCTAATTTGATGAGTTCTACCTGTGAACAGTTGCACCTCTAACTCACAAGCGGCTGGTTGATTATGACGATTCGAAAATCGATTTAACACGCGATATTCCGTATATGCCTGTTTTCCATTTTCTTGTACAGCCATCTCTATTCTCTTCCCAAAATGTCTAGCGATTGGAGCATCAATGGACCCTTCATTTGTCTTTGGCTGTCCCCAAGATAATGCATGATATATTTTTTTAATTTGATGATTTTTAAACATCCTTGCCATAGCTTCATGCATTTTGTTATTCTTACAAACAATCATTAAACCACTTGTATCTTTATCTAAGCGATGAACTATACCAGGACGTTCTTCACCGTTAAGTGATGAAAGTTGCCCATCTGTATAGTGCAGTAAAGCATTCACTAAAGTATGTTCTTCATTTCCTACACCTGGATGCACTGCTAAATGAATCGGCTTATTTATAATTAGTAAATCTGCATCTTCATAGATAACATCAATCGGAATATTTTCTGGTGCAGGAGCAGCCTTACTTTTTTCTTCAATTACCACCGAAATTTCAGTGCCAACAGATAAAATATCACTACCTTTTAACTTTGTTTTTTGATTCGAAAAAATAAGTCCTTCCTTTATCATCGTCGAAATTTTTGAACGTGATAGCGTATTCATTTGTTCACTTAACCATTTATCTAAACGAATATTCTCTTGATTAATAATAAATTTCTCTACAGGCATTCCAAATTCTTTCTATGATGATTTTTCAGTTTCTTCTTTTGGATTATGTTTCTCAAAGAACACTAATTGATCCAAAACATCCTGATTCTTTAAAAGATATAAAACGAGTAAAATTCCACCCACTACAATTGCTGAATCTGCAATATTAAATGTCGGGAAATAATAATTCCCAAATTTTAAACTTAAGAAATCAACAACATTACCAAATCGCACACGGTCAATCAGATTACCAACACTACCTCCTAGGATGAGCGCCATAATCAATTGAAAAATTTTGAACTGATTATTAAAAATCAATATGACAACTAAGATAGATGCAACGATAGAGATTATCGTCAAGATATTAATTCCCCAAGCTTTCTCTGCCAAAAAGCCCCATGCAGCTCCACTATTTCTTATGTGAAAAATAGAAAAGAATTGATCAATAACCCAAATTCTTTCTCCAATCATAAGATGTTCCAAAATAATATATTTGCTGATTTGATCAGCGATGATAATGAATAATGAAATAATTATTGCCAAACCCATAATTCCTCCAATTTCGCATAAGGATTTGTAATTTTAGAATTTGGAATCCCTTCAACTTTATAACTAAAAACTATACCAACTTGCTCAAAACCAATTCCTAATATGTTTAATTTATTAAATCTCTCTTTAATAAAATCCCGATACTGAAAAATATTCTCATCTAATGTTTTAGGGTCAAATTGACGGTTAAACGAGTAAAAATATTGATTAAGTTGATTCAAAATGATTTCTTCCTCCTCCGATAACCCTCGAAATACATTTTTATCTATTTGAGCAAAACTATCTTTAAAAGACATAGGATAAGGAATATCAATCCATCGAATCGCCAAATCATAATCTTTTTCTTCCAAAGCGGTTTCATACATATCTAATGCTATTGATTCAATTTCAATTTGAATATTCAACGATAACAAACTTTCTCGAAGAGAAAGAACCCATTCCTTTTCGGTAATCAAATCCGGTGTAATAATTTTAAATTTACGACTGTTCTTACGTAAACTATTTAATTCTTCCGACTTCAAAGTGAGATTTGTTTGGCTTTCCAGGAGATTAAATAGTGTAATAGCAGCATCATCATATTGCAAAGGCAATCTACTTATCGATTGATATCCTGTGATGAGCTCAGGAATATCATCTCTCACTTGCCATATTTGTTTGAGTAATTCAATATTTTGCCTATCTTTAACAGATGCACCTTGACCAAAGGAAATGTAGTAATATCTCTGCCCTTGGAATGAAATCATTTGCTTTCGATTTTGTTTGCCATATAAATTATAGTCATTCTCTGCTAAATAGACGGCATCTAACATATCATCTTCTAACGCTCTGATCGCTTCAGTTGAATTATCGAATATCACGAGATTAATATTTTGAAGTGTAAATGAATCATCAGTTGCAACGAGAGAAATTTTATCTTCTGCAACTTTTGAGACTTTATATCTACCAGAACTTTTTGTTGGAATATCGACAGTGTCTATTTCTTCTGAACTTAGAATTGGCATTGTTAAAGCAAATAATATTCCCGGATCTTGAAAGCTTGTCAAATTTCCTAATTCAGTTTTATCTTCTGCAACTTCTTCCATATCTTTTTGATTCATGTTTTGCGCATTCTCAGATATATTATTTGAATCTGTTGATTCTTGATTATCTGACTCTGCACTCAAATTTTCTGTCGTATCAGTCGTAACTTCTATTAATTTATCTGAATTTACTATCAAATTAAAAGAATAGTCATCAACCATTTGAATGTCTTCAATCTGGTTCAACAATGTTAAATCATTTTCTAACAGATTGAACTTTATACTTTCATCATTAATACGTTTGGGAATTTTATTCGGATCCATACTTTGATTCGATTCTTCTTCCTGTAATTGATCCGTTTCTTCCATGAAAACATCTTGTCCCACTGTAGAATTAATATTTTTTAAGTATGTTGTAAGATTATCTCTGTATTTCAAAATTGATGAGATACAATCGCTCGCTTTAATAATCTGATTATCAGAAAAAGTAAGTCCTTGTTTCAACTTAATTTCATACATATTTCTTTCAGGGATAAATCTAGCAGATTCAACCAAATCTGCTTGCAGAATATTCCCTTCATCAAATGTAAACAGACTACGAAATAATAAGGTAAATGCAGCTTTTCCTGTATAATCAAATGCTGATAACGGATTGAAATCTTCCCTGTTTTGCAAATATAGACGCAATACATCTGATTTCTCATTTTCAGCTTGCTGATGATCTATCTCTATATGACCTACAGTTTCTGAGCTATTTTGTTCGATTTGTTCTGTTTCACTATTTTTATTTGCATTATCATTCGATAACGAAGAACATGAAGACAACAACATTCCAAATAAAACAATCAAACAAATGAATTGTTTGACACTGCTTTGTACATGATAACTTTGTAATTTATGCATAGATGTCATCTATCAAATTAATTCTTTCTATTTTTAATGTTTGTCCAGAATGATGATCTATTTTCAATGATACCGCATTCAACATTGTTCTTGGATCAACTTCTAAAGCATATTTTGCTGGCAACTGTTCTTTTGCTCTTTTAATGCTTATCTTTTTACTCATACCTAATACACCATTGGCGGGACCAGTCATCCCAACATCTGTAATAAAACCTGTTCCGTGTCCTAATATTCGTTCATCCGCTGTTTGAACATGAGTATGTGTACCAAGAACTGCTGTTACTTTGTCCTCAAGTAAAAAAGCTAAAGTAATCTTTTCAGCTGTTGTTTCTGCATGAAAATCCACGATTACATTCTTCGTTTTAAACTTTTCTTTTAGTTCATTAATTTTATTCTCAATCATTTGAAAAGGATTGTCTAAAACTGGTTGAATAAATGCCTGCCCCATCACATTTATAAGTAGAATGGATTTCTCATCTTTTTGACAAAATACATATTCAAATCCTGGCCAATTTTGAGGAGCATTAACAGGTCGACAAATATTTGAATATCGATACGCTTGCTTTAACCATTCTCGTTGTCCCCAGGTATGATTACCTAAAGACATCGCATCAATTCCCATTCCTAAAATCTCATCAGCCGTATCTGCGTTAATCCCAAGGCCGCCAGCAGCATTTTCACAATTGCATAAAATAAAATCAGGTTGGTAAAGTTTCTTTAAATGTTCAATTTTATTTTTAATGATTTGTCTACCGGGATATCCGACAATATCACCTATAAAAAGTATATTCACAGAATCAACCTCCATCTGAATATTTTACCATTAATGGAAGTAATCAGGAAGTTTTGAATATTATCAATAAGTAAAGTTAAAAATAAAAAGCTAAACTGCAAATGCAGCTTAGCTTAATATTTATTTTGCAAAGTCAGCAACACGACTTTCTCGAATCATTTGTACCTTAATCATTCCTGGATATGTTAACTCATTCTCAATCTTTTTACTGATTTCATGAGCCTTCAAAATCATATCTTCGTCTGCGACCTCGTCTGGTTTTACCATGACTCTAATTTCACGTCCTGCTTGAACTGCGTATGTTTTCTCAATTCCAGCAAAAGAATTTGCAATTTCTTCAAGTTTCTCAATACGCTTAATGTAGGTTTCTACATTCTCCCTTCTTGCACCTGGACGAGCTGCGGATATTGCATCTGAAGCAGCAACTAAATTCGAAATCAAGTCAATTGCTTCCTTATCACCGTGATGAGATTCGATTGAATTAATAACAACAGGATGCTCTTTGTATTTTTTAGCAACCTCAGCACCAATTTCAACATGCGAACCTTCAAGTTCAAAATCCGTTGCTTTTCCGATGTCGTGAAGTAAGCCAGCTCTTTTCGCTAAAGACACGTCTAAATCTAATTCTGCGGCCATAGCACCTGCTAACCAACAAACTTCAATCGAATGACGAAGAACGTTTTGACCATAACTCGTACGATACTTCATTCGTCCTAACAAACGAATAATCTCTGGATGTAGACCAACAACGCCAGTTTCAAAGACTGCTTCTTCACCAGCTTCTTTAATTGACTGATCAATTTCTTTTTTTGCTTTTTCAACAGCGTCTTCGATTCGTGAAGGATGAATTCTTCCATCAAACACTAATCTTTCAAGAGCCAATCTAGCAGTTTCACGACGAATTGGATTAAAGCTAGAAATGATTACCGCTTCCGGTGTATCATCAATGATTAAATCTACACCAGTTAAACTTTCAATCGTTCTGATATTTCTACCTTCACGACCAATGATTCTACCCTTCATTTCCTCATTAGGTAAATCGACAACGGATACAGTTGATTCTGATACATAATCAGAAGCATATCTCTGTATTGAATTCACAATAATTTCTTTTGCTTCACGATCAGCTTTTTCATTTGTTTCGTCTTGCATTTGGCGCAACATGATAGCCATATCTCTGCTATATTCATGTCTTGCTTCTTCTAACACCTGGTCTCTTGCTTCTGAAACACTTAAACCAGATATTCTTTCCATCTCTGCGACAATTTCAGCTTCTTTCTCACTTAAATTATTATCACGACGATCTGCTTCTTCTATTCTAGAGAGTAAATCTTTCTCCTTCATTTCGAAAGCATCTACTTTCTTATCAAAATTTTCTTCTTTTTGATTCAATCGATTTCGATCTCGTTGTAGCTCGCTTCTTTTTTCACGAGCTGCTTTTTCTAATTCTTTTTTAGTGAGATGAGCTTGTTCTTTAACTTGTAACAGTAACTCACGTTTGCGATTTTCGCCTTCGAATTCAGCATCAGCTATTAACTGTTCTGATTCTTCTTTAACTCTTTCGCGTTCTGCTTCAAGTTCTTTGCCTTGTCGACTTAAACCTTTTTTATAAAAAACGGTAACGGCTATGACACCCACAACCAAACCGATTATTACACCAATAATTAAGTCTAAAATGGCGATCACCTCCTATATTCAAATTTCAAGTTGCAATTGTATAAATGCACGATTAACATTGTAAGAAAATGTTCACAAAACGTCAAATTTCAGACAAAAATAGACACTACTTATTTAAGATTCTATTGTCTTTTCTCATCGTTTTTCTAATAATAGAATAATGGAATTTAAATACACAGTTGAGAAAAAATATAATGGTAATTCAATTCACGAAATATTGAAAGATAAATTTCAGATGTCTTCAATATTACTAAAAAAAATTAGATTAAACGGGAATCTTTTTGTCAATGGTCAGCCCTATCGCATGATTGACAAAGCGCATACTGGTGACGAGATCATCGCTCAGCCAAGTAAAAATATAGAAGAACTAAAACCATTCTATGTTAACCGATATGATGATATTCCTATTCTTTTCGAAGATGAGCATATTGTTGTTTTAAATAAACCTGCTAACATCGTCGTTCACCCAACATTTACACATCCAGAAAATACGTTGATCGATCGATTATCAGATCGTACTTTACATACAGTAACAAGATTAGATCGAGAAACTTCTGGCGCAATGATTATTGCTAAACATAGTCATGCGCATTATCGTTTGATGCAAAGTCATGCAAGAAAGATTTATTGGGCAATCACCCATGGTATTTGGCCGGAAAAATCTGGAGAAATTAATGCTCCTATTCATAGGAGCCCTGACAGTATTATGATTCGTCAAGTCGATTCTGCAGGCAAAGAAGCAAGAACTTTATATAAAGTTCTTGCCGAATCCATTTCTAAAAATTATTCATGGGTTGAATTTGAATTAATCACAGGAAGAACTCATCAAATCCGAGTTCATAGCTTATACAAAGCACATCCTCTATTAGGGGATGGATTATATGGGATTGCTGATTATTTTCCCCATATTGCTCCTAACAAACATGTCACTGCTCTCCAAAGAGACTTCGCGAGAATAGAATCCAATTTACAAAGCAATTTTGAAAACTTATTAACAGATTCTCAATTAGCATTAGATCAGAGAATAAATCGACAAGCATTACACGCCAGAACGATTGGATTTCATCATCCAATCACGCAAGAATTCATGGAATTTGAGGCAGAAATTCCTGTTGATATGAAACAGTTCATTAATGATGAAACGGTGATTTATTATCGTGTTTGATGATATTCTTGAAGCATTTGTTCTGCAAGCATCAAAGATTTTGTATCAGAATGATTCCCCGATAATAATCTAGCGACTTCATGTTTTCTACTTTGATAATCGAGGCGTTGTAACTTTGTCATTGTTCTATCTTGTTGTTCTTCTTTTGAAATAAAGTAATGACAATCAGCAACAACAGCAAGTTGAGCCATATGGGAAACACATAACACTTGCTTATTTTGACTCAGTTGTTGTAGCATCTCTGCGACTTTTATGGCTGTTTGTCCACTAATTCCTGCATCAATTTCATCAAAAATCAGAACGGACAATTGATCAATTTTACCTAAAATGGATTTGATAGCTAAGAGAATTCTAGATACTTCTCCTCCTGAGGCGATTTTACGTAAAGGCAATAATTCTTCCCCTTTATTCGCCTGTATATAAAATTCAACGATATCTCGACCATATTTCCCATAATAGCCTTTTTCGCTCTTTGAAATTTGATTGACTTGAACTTCAAAACGAACATTTGGCATTTCTAGTTGTTGCAGAGCTCTCGTAATTTCATCGGCAATTTTCAATCCAGCATCTCTTCTTAATTTGGTGATATTATCTGCAATATCTTTCATCCTATTTTCATTTGATAAAAGCTGTTCTCGGTATAGTTGAAAATTTTTCTCTCCATCAACTAAATTCTTTAATTCGATTCTTTGTGATTGATAAAATTCTAAAATTTCAGCAATAGAATCACCATACTTAAATTTCAATTTATTGATTTGTTCTAAACGATTTTGGACAGTTTCGACTTCATTCGCATCAGCGTGAATATCTTCATAAAAATCTTTCAATTCAATATTAATTGAAGATATAAGATGTGCCAATTCTTTAAGTTGATTAAGGATATGATTGACATTTTTACTTTGCTTAGCTGCATATTCCAATCTCTGTGCTGCTAATGCAATTAAGTGTGCAGCTCCATTTTCAGAATCATTAGATAAATAAGAAATTGTCGCAATTAAATCTTCTTGAATACGATGCAATGAAGATAATATTTTATTCTTTTCAAGTAATTTATCTTCTTCATCTAAATGAAGATCAGCACTTTCTATTTCTTCAATCTGATATCGCAATAGTTCTAATTGTCTTGTTCTCTCTGCAGGGGTTAATCCATATTTTTTAATATTTTCTACTAACTGCTTACGCTCAGATAGTAAATTTCTCCAAATACCGAGTTCAGTTTGTAGGGACTTTCCTGCAAATTTATCGAGTAAATGTGTTTGTTCATTCGTATCAAATATGGATAGCTGCTCATTTTGAGCGTGTAAACCGATTAATTTATCTGCAATTTCTCGTAGTAAAGAAATGCTGATAAGTCGTCCATTCAGTCGAGCTCGACTACCACCATCAGATAAGATCTCTCGGTTTAGTATTAATTGATGATCTTCAATATATTCCTCAATCTCTATAGGAATATAGTCTGTTTCAGAAAATGTAAAAATTGCTTCAATTCTTGCAAAATCTGCACCTTTTCTAACAACTTCTTTGCGTGATCGTTTCCCAGTTAAGCTACCCAAAGCATCAATCAACAAAGACTTCCCTGCTCCAGTCTCGCCACTAATCACTGTAAAATGTTTACCTGGTTCAAAAATTGCTTGTTCTATCAAGGCAAAATTCTGAATCTCAACTCTATTCAGCATTCTAAGTTTTATTCCTCAGTCGGATGAATATTGGAAATAGATAAAAGGACAGATTTCAATTGTAAAGCATCCTTATCATTTCTCGTTGCTACAAAAATCGTATCGTCACCTGCGATAGAACCAATTATTTGTTCTAAATACATGGAGTCTAATGCAGCAGCTGCAGCTTGAGCCAAACCTGGTAAGGTTTTAATAATAACGAAAGAATTAGCGGAATCAATCGAAATAATTGATTCCACAAAAATCGTCATCAATCTTCCTGATGCACCTTCACCGCTCTGACTCATTGGAACATACTTTTGTCCCCCATGACCCGTTGCCACTTTCAAGATACCAAGTTCTTTAATGTCTCTAGATACAGTCGCTTGCGTTACATCCATATTATAGTCACGCAGAGCATCTACTAGCTCTTCTTGTGTTTCAATACTATCCTGTTTAATAATTTGCAGAATTCTACTTTGTCTCAAATTTTTAGATGGATTCATGTGTCATACCCCTTAACTGAATTTTCTTTGGTAATGTCTGATAGAATGTATCTCCAGATAATCTTATTTTCTTAAATTTATGATCAGATCCAGTAATGATCGTATAATAATTCGGTTTCATTTCAATGATTTGTTTTCCGTCAATCGAAAACAATCCAGCTCCTGAAGTCTCCTTTAACTGCAATTTTACTTTCGCATGATTTGCAGCAATATAAGTACGATTATGTAATGTATGAGGTGCAATAGGTGTAATGAGCATGACATCTACTTGAGGATGTACAATTGGTCCTCCTGCTGCCAGATTATATGCAGTTGAACCTGTTGAAGTAGAAACTATAATTCCGTCACCAGGAATTTGTTCCACAGCAACATTATCAATAGATAAATCAACTGTAATGATTCCGGTATTTCCCCATCCTCTGACGAAAACAACATCATTCAAAGCTAAACCTTCGTCAATCAATTTTCCGTCATCGGTGAATGCTTGAATATGCAAAGTCATTCTTTCTTCAATTTGAAAATTTCCTTTTATTAATTCGGGAATTGCTTCTTGAATTTGATTTGGCTCAATTTCTGTGAGGAATCCAACACTACCAAGATTCACCCCAATTTGAGGTAAGCCTTGTGAAGTAGGATGATGAGCAGCGGACAAAAATGTCCCATCTCCACCAAGACAGATGATCAAATCACAATCAGTGTATGAGTTAAATTCAATATTGGAAGAACGAAAACCTTCGGCCAGTTCCGGTTCCATTACAGGTTGTCCACCGTTTTTAATAATCTCTGAAACAATTAAATCTGTGACTTTATAATCTGGATCACGAGATTTATTAGGAAAAATTGCAATTCTCTTCATCGATAATACTTTCTATACACTCTATACATTTTCGCTTATCATTATAGCCTAAAATGCATAAATATGTAATTAATAATTTCGATTCAAAAGAAAATCTGTTAATTCTGTTAAAAATGTTACATTAATATTTTTCATTTTTAATGAATTCAAAATTTCATAAATTTCTCGATTTAACTTTTCTTCATATTTTTGGGCTTCTTCAAGACCTAACAATGTTACAAAAGTTAACTTTTGATCTCGTTCATCCTTGCCGATAGATTTTCCCAAGGTTTCTTTTGATGACAAAACATCAAGTATATCGTCACGAATTTGGAACTCAAGTCCAATTTTATTTGCATATTCTTCGTATATTTTTTCTAAATCCTGAGAAAGATTATTGGCTTGATTTTCATTTGCCTCGACGAAATAATATCCTGCCAAAATCGCTGCTCTTATCAAAGCTCCTGTTTTTAAGTTTTGCAGTTCGATTAAATAATTAAGATTTTCTTCTTGCTGACTTGAATTGATGGGATATAAGTCTAAACTTTGACCACCAACCATTCCGTTGATACCAGCTTCGAATGCAATACGACTTGCTGCTTTTAGCAATTTGGGATTTTCAAGACAAAGAGCCAATAAATTTTCATAGGCTAAATTTAATAATCCATCACCAGCAATAATGGCAGTATCTTCACCAAAAACCATATGGTTTGTTGGTTTTCCTCTACGAAGTTCATCATTGTCCATCGCGGGTAAATCATCATGAATCAGAGAATAGTTATGAATCATTTCAACAATACAAGCAAAATGGACTAAATCCTCTGAAAGATTAGCTCCTAATGAAAGAGCTACAGCAAGTGTTAAAACTGGTCTAATCCGTTTTCCTCCAGCTAAAAGGCTGTAGCGAACACTTTCTGACACCTTATACTTGGAAGATATTTTTTCTTCTGCACTAATACTTGCCAATTTTTCCTCTATCAAATCTAGATATTGTTGATACTGATCCTTAAACATGATTATTCTCTTTCTACTCTTCACTTAGGTCAAATTCGCCTGTTATTTTTACGATCTCTTCTTCCATTGTTTGTAAATAGTCCTCTGCCCACTTCGACAAAAAACTACCACGTTTAAATAGTTCAATTGACTTGTCTAAGTCGCTCTCATTATTTTCAAGTGCTTTCACGATACTTTTCAACTCATCCATTGCTTGTTGAAAATTTTCCGGTGCTTTTACTGTGTTATTGTTTTCCATATTACTCCCTTTCCTAATGTTCAATCACATTCTTTATCTCTGCTATCGCTTCGCCATCTTTCCATACCATACATATTTCATCCGCAACTCTGAGATTTTGACTTGAGGAAATAATATTTCCATCTTTATCCGTGACATATGTATATCCTCTATCAAGAATAGATAAAGGATTTAAAACTCTTAATTGATCATTGGTTGAAGAAAAAAGTTGTTTTTGTTGGAACATAATTCTTTCAACACTATTGATCAAACTTATTTTTAAATTTTGCAAAAGATTTTCTTTTGAATTGATTTGACGAGAAAAATTATGTTTCATCTGATTCATTGTGAAATGTAAATCGTGTTCATAGGCATCTTTTCTTTTTCTCATCTCTCTCGTCATTCTATTTTTCAAATCATCCAAATACAGAGCATGATTTTGGACAATACGCTCCGGTTGAGAAAAAACAGATCTATCTTTAAATTGATTTAATTGAAATTTAGCAAGTTTTATTTGTTTGTCGATAATATGTTGACATTGTTGATGTTGTTGATGTATCGCCTCAATCATTGCAGTCTTCTCTGGCAAGACCAACTCTGCAGCTGCAGATGGTGTCGGTGCCCTCAAGTCAGACACAAAATCTGCGATCGTAAAATCAGTTTCATGCCCTATCGCCGATATGATAGGAATATCCGATTCGTAAATTGCATCAGCCACAATTCTTTCATTAAAAGCCCATAAATCTTCTAACGATCCACCACCTCTTGCAATAATAATGACATCTACTCGATTTAATTCATTAAAACGTTGAATTGCTTTTGCGACTTGATATGCTGCAGTTTCACCTTGCACTGCAACTGATATGAAATCCATCTTGAAGCCTGGAAAACGACGTCGCAAAACATTTAATATGTCCTGTATAACGGCCCCTGACTCAGATGTCGCCACACCAATTCTTCGAGGTAATCTTGGAATTATTTTCTTATTTACGTTCGAAAAATATCCTTCATGTTGCAATGTTTTCTTCAGATTTTCAAATTGCGAGTATAAATCACCTATTCCTGCTGGATTCATCTCTGAAACAATAATTTGATATTTTCCATTTTTTTCGTAGATCGAGACATTTCCCTTTATCATGACCTTATCGCCATCATTAGGGATAAAGGTAAGTTTTTGATAAGCAGAACGAAACATCGTTGCCTGAATCGAAGCATTTTCGTCTTTTAAGGTAAAATAAAAATGACCGGAAGAGTATAATTTTCCTCCGGAAATTTCACCATTCACTTCGATATTGTTAAACATTAAATTGGAAGAGAATAATTTAGCAGCAAGATGATTGACTTCTGCAACAGAATAAATCATCAATCCTCACCTGCATTGCTTCTTTCAATATTCCCTAAAATCGCGTTGATATATGATTTCGACTCTTCACCACTATATTTTTTTGCTAAACGAACAGCTTCTGAAATCGCAACATTATTAGGAATATCTTCTATTTGATTCATCTCAAATAATGCCAATCGTAAAATAGTAATATCGATTCTAGGCAAACGATCAATTTTCCATTTCACTAAGAATGGTTCCAATGTTTCGTCTAAGGTTGTTTTGTTCTGATAAACTCCCATGACTCTTTTTTCAAAAAATTCAAGCTGTTCTTCAGGAATTTTATTTTCTGAGAGAAAGAATTCTTTTTGAACGTTTATATCTTCATGGTTAATTTCCAATTGATATAAAAACTTGAAAGCATATTCTCTAATTAACGGTCTTCTCACCAATTACTCCGTTCTCATCGAAATCTTCCAGGAGGGAAAATTCGATCCAATAATTCTTTAATCGTTTTTTGGTTTGAAAAATAACGAATTCCAACATAGTAACCAAGCAATGTTAGCAGTAAGATAAACAATGTTTTTAAAATGCCAAAAATGACTATTAACAAAGCTAGGACAAAGGCAAACAAGGCTCCATTTCTTCCAGGTCCACTGTTTTTGAAACCTTCAAAAAGTGCAGAAAATAAATTCTTATTATCTCGCATTTTCTATCCTTAATCTACTCTTGCAGAAATTGTATCGACTCGACTCACTTTGACAATTACTTCCGCAACTTGTATACCTGTATATCTTTCAATATCTTTTTTGACACGTTCTTGTACTCTTGCCATCATAGCAGGAAGTTCAACATTCGAAAAAGCCATGACGCTCAATCTCACTGATAATTTATCATTTTTAAACGGAGCGATATGTGCCTTCGCAGCCTTCACACCTGCTTGAGCAGATTGTGCTGCATTTAAAGCAACACTCTCAATGGCATCCACACCAATTTCAATGATTCCTAAATTACCTTCTGTTACTCTTGCTTTACGCAAACGCCCGGATAAAATAAGTTGAACTAACAGAATTAAAGCAAAAACAAATAACACTAAAAACACGATAATCATGATCAATCGACTTCTTGTTTGATTTGAAATACGTACTAATAAAGTGATAACTGCGCTCATCAAACCTTCACTAATAAATACCGTAGCAATCATTAACGAAATAGCGGAAAATATGAACAATAATATCATTTGTAAAAACTTAATAATTCGTTCCATTAGAAACCTCATTCTAAATTTCTAAATGCTTGGCTATCCACATTAATTGAAGTTACTCCCATCACTTGTACATGAACAAACTCCACGACTAAACCAGTATATAGCTCAACATCTTCTTTTACTTTTTCTTGTATATTCCATGCAATTTCGGGTAAGACAAAGCCGAATTTACAGATTGGATATATCGTGATAGTCACAAATTCCGAATCATCTTTCCCAAATTCGACTTTAACTCCACGGCCTTCATGTTCAACACCAAAAGCTCTTTTGAGATTTACAAGGACGCCTGAATCTAAGCTATCAACACCTTCAATTTGAAGTGCAGCCTCAGCCGCATATTGAGCAATAAAGCCCTGCGACATTGAACGATCACCTTTGATTGAATTATCATCAATATATGCCATTGTAAATCTCTATCGTGCTTATATTAATTAGGAGCGAACTCGTTCTTCATATTGACCATCTCTAGTATCAATACGAATCACATCATCTTGATTAATAAATAATGGAACTCTGATTTCTGCTCCAGTTTCAACAACAGCCAATTTTGTAGCGTTTGTTGCAGTATCACCTTTAACAGCAGGTTCACATTCTGTGACTAATAAATCAACTTTGATTGGTAATTCCACACTGAAAACATCGCCATTATGAGAAACTAATTGGCACATTGTATTTTCTTTCAAAAACTTCAATCCATCACCAATAACTTCTGCACGAATCGGAAATTGTTCATATGTTTCATTATCCATGAAATAGTAAAGTTCGCCTTCAGAATAAAGATATTGCATATCTCTTCTGACTAATTGAGCTTGTTCAAATTTCACACTTGGGTTAAAACTTTCTTCTTTAATTGTACCGGTTTTAACATTACGGTATTTTGTTCTTACAAAAGCTGCGCCTTTTCCTGGTTTTACATGTTGAAATTCAATAACTTGATATATTTCACCATTACTCTCAAATGTAAGTCCATTACGAAAATCACCTGCAGTTATCATGCAAATCCTCCTCTGCTCTTAAAGAGCTCTAACAAAAAATTTATCTTATTAATTTTAAAGTATTAATATATCTCTTGCAAGTCATGAAATCATCAAAACAATCAATCCGAAAACTTTCTTGTCTCATAATATTTCATAAATAAACGTTCAATTTTACGTTTAAATCTGATTTGAATTGCTTCTTGGTCATATCTTTGTTTAACGAGCATCGTGAAACATTTTGCATTTTTTCCTGCCCAAACATCCGTAAACAATTGATCGCCAACCAATATCGCTTGATTTGGTTCTAGTTTTACATCACGTAATTTTTGCAGTAGACGCTTTGGACTAGGTTTCATTGCATTGTTCATATACGCAACGTTTAAATGAGTTGCATATTCTTTACTACGATTGCTTTTAGCATTGGAAAGCACACAAATATTTAAATCATAACTAATAATATTGTTGACAACTTCGATTGCAAAATCATCTGGCTGAAATGATCCATGAAGAGCCAGTGTATTATCGATATCTAAAAAAACAATTTTGATTCCTTTTTGCTTCAGCTGACTCCAATCATAATTTCGCAAATCTTTGACAAGATAATCTGGTTTTAGCTTTTTTTGATAAAAATAATTAAAACACATTTGACCCTCACCCCAATATTTTTGAATAATCAATTTCTGGAAATGGCTGAGGATTATCTAACTCGACATTTTTCAAATATTCAGAAACCATTTCAGTTAAGTATGTAGGGGTAGATGCTCCTGAAGTAACTCCCACTTTCCAATTCTTATGTAATAAATCTAGTTCAATATCATGAATTGTATCGATTCGTTGAACAATTTTTATTCCAGAATCAAGACCAATTTGTGCTAACATGGCCGTATTATTGCTATTGGGATCTCCAACCACAATCAATGCATCCAAATCACTATGCTTAATAACAGCTTCTTGTCTAACTCTAGTGGCCCCACATATTTCATCAACCACTTCTGCATTTACGTAATTTTCAACAATTTTTTCAATGATATCTTTAATTTCAAAAATCGATAACGTCGTCTGATTGGTTATCATAATTTGTTCGTTAATGGGTAATGATAATTTTTCAATGTCTTCAACAGATGTAACTAAATATACTTCAGGAAAATTTTCAAGGATTGCTTCTGTTTCGGGATGCTTATTCTTTCCGATGAAAATAATTTTCTTACGATTAACTAATTCGCGTTGAATAATATCATGCGTTGACAATACATCTGAGCAAGCAGCATCAATCAACTTTAACCCTTTTTTTAAAGCTTTCTCTTTAACAATGTGTGAGCTTCCATGAGCAGATAAAATCAATATTCCCTTGTCTACGTAGTCTAGTAATTCTTCTCTTCTTTTGCCAGGAATATCAACCGTTTCTATTCGATATTTCTCTAAAGCTTTTGTGATAAAACGATTATGAACAATTTTACCTAATACAGTAATTGTTTCATCAGGGTATTGTTCTCTCGTTGATTTGACCACACGTAAAGCTCTAACAACTCCTTTACAGTAGCCTCTAGGTTTTATATCTACTACTTCTAAATCTTGCATTTTTAATTTCGCCAATCTTCGATAATTTTGTTTGCATCTCCGAAACGGGCAAGCCCCCATGCTTCACTATTCATTAAAGAATTACCATTCACCGGGAAATAATCAAAGTGTAAATACTTTTCTGCAAAAAAATTGTAAACACTTGGGCTTTCGCTATAGAAATTGCAATATCCTGAATTCATTAAAAATTCTAATTTTTCAGAATTTTCATAGACATGAGCACCCACCGGGAATAAAAAAGCATCAACAGTACCAATCAATGGTTTCATTATATCTTCCCACTCAGTAATTTCTAATTCAAAGTCAGTTTCTGAAAGCTCACGTAGATTTTGACCTGAATATGTTGCATTTGCAAATTGATATCCATTCTTACTTAAGCCATTCAATAAAACTTTCAAATCTTCTAATTGAAGAGTAAAAAATTTATTCTTTTCTTCTTGTGTTCGATCAGTTAATATATGTGGTTCAAGTTCAAATTGTTTTCTTGCCGCATTATCATTTTGAAGTTGTTTTTCATTGATCATATATCCCAAAATATTTTCATCTACATTTATGGCAATCATCGCCTTCGCACCATCAAAACTAAAATCTGAATGTTCAACAAGAAATTTTTCTAGAATGTTTACTGGATCGAGATCATCTGCTTCACTATCTTTTAAATTGGCTTTTTTCCTGCTCGAAAATTGATTCGATTCTTCATGATAAACCATTTGTTCAACTGAACCAGATTCGGTATATCTAGTTGAATACTGAAATTCTTCAAAAATCATAACAACTGGTTTTTTCCCTTCTGGAACAACAACTTGTGAATAATCTTCTGGATAATCATGAAATAAACTTTGTGACACCAGAACATAATTATTTTCATATAATTCATACAATAAATTCTCAAACTCTTTTGGTGTCAGCATTCCAGTTTCTGCAAACACTTTATAAGCTCCCGATTTTGCTTTTACTGTATCGGCAACTAATGGTCGAATGGCAATATTTTCAACTAAATCTTCCCAAACCACTAATTTCGATGGAATTTTTTCATTGCATATCTGAAGTTTCTCTTGAATTTCTTCTTCGTTAGGGAATGCATCAAATAAGCGATCGAGTAATAATTTCGCACTGTAATACTTATTTGCAAACATGTAAGCATCTATCTCTGTCATCAAAAGATCATATGCTTCTTTTTGAAAAACTGTAAGGCGATATTCAGCATAGTCTCTAGCAAATCGACCAATCTCTTGATTAGCTGTCATTTCTTGCCATTCTCTCCAAATGGTATTCCATTGACTTTTCAAATCTTTTTTATCAATCTCTGCAAATTTTTCTGAAGCTATTTTTAGGTTTTCCTCTTGTGATAACAGATTTTCTACATTTGTTTTGAGATTGGGAAAGTTCTCAAACGACATGATAAAATGTCTCCATTCCATCTGATCGATCTTATTATCTAAATAGGCTTCCGTCTCATCGTTTAAAAACGGAGCAATTGTAGAGCTTGTCATCTCCTGCATCCCCGTAATAAAATTTGCATCATTCTGCGTTAAGCGGTCTCCTTTTTTTAAACGATTAATAATTTCTGTTGTTAAAGAATTAATATGGCTTTCATATTGATTTTTGATATCTGTATAACGATTTCTTTCATTTTGAGAAAGTTCAATATTTGTCGCATTTCTTTGAATTTCTCGATATAGTTCAATTGCTTTCGAATATTCTTGTTGCTTAACTAAATCAATAAAAGAGCTTTCATATCTAACTTTTTTATTATATCGAAACACAAAAAACAAACTGATTACAATTGCGAAAATTGAAATCATTAATAAAATAGATTTTTTTGAATATCTTCCTGATTTTCTCATATCCTATAAATACTCTTAATCATTTAATTCTAATAAACTTAATTGTTTTGCTGCTATGTCTTCTTCTTTAATAAAACGTCCAGCAGCTGGCAAAGTTCGAACACGATAATAATCAAAGTCATAATTTTCCGGAAATTGATCCGCAAAGCCCATATAATTAGCTTTAAAACCAGGGCGTAATTTCATGATATGATTTCCTTGAGAATTTCTCGTGCTCTTTAAATTAATTCGATCACTTTCGACTAGAATCATACGATCTTGATCATTTTGAATAATAATATTTTTACCAGAGTTTTCTTCTTCTTGGAACAACATCCCTATCAATTCAGCACCATCATAAAACGCATTTTTCAGCTTTTTACGATTTGTTTTCGTATAGAAGTTATTCAGGGCTATTTTGACGCAGCGACCGTCAGAAAATCCTAAAATTAAATAGCCTGGATAATCTTCTGATGTCACATGAATTGCAAGAACTTTTTCATCTTTGTCCATATCTAATAAATTTGGCGTAAATTCACCAAAATCAGAAGGTTTGTGATCGGGCACATCAAACAAACGTAATTTGTATACCTGCCCTAAGCTAGTGAAAAATAGTATCTCAGATTTATTTGTTGATTCCATTTCTTGAACAACAAAATCATTTTCTTTTAGCTTTAAATCTCCTGCGCTTCTAAGTGAAGTCAATGCAATCTTTTTCAAATATCCATCATTCGTAAAGAACACTTTTAAATTAAAATCTTCAATAAAATGGTCATTAGTTGCAACTTGTACTTCATCAGCTTTCACTAATTTAGTTAAGCGCTCTCTACCGTACTTTTTCGTAATATCTTTTAATTGTTTTTGAATTTCTTTCTCAAGCTTACGATCACTTTTCACAATAGCTTCTACACGAGCAATTTCATTTTCCAGATTTTCAATTTCTTTGATGCGTTTGAGAATATATTCTTTGTTTAGCTGACGCAATTTTATTTCTGCAACTGCTTCAGCTTGTATTTGATCAATATTAAAACCTTGCATTAAACGAGGAATAACTTCATCATCTTTTTCTGTTTCGCGAACAATTTTGATTGCTTTATCAATATCTAAAAGAATAGCTTCTAATCCTTTTAATA
>CAYFSZ010000001.1:37687-47936 GCA_964346085.1 uncultured Mageeibacillus sp.
ATAATTTCGGATCAGCCGAAGCTTTATAATCAATGGTGATTTTCAAACCATTTAAGTCGGTATCATCACGCACATTTGTGACTTCTTTTAATTTGCCATTTTTTGTATTCTCAATAATATCATCAATAATGGCTTCAACGGTTGTTGAATAAGGTATCTCCGTGATTTCAATGCATTTGTTCTTTTTATCTAGCTTGTATACAGCACGCATTTTAATCGAGCCACGACCTGTTTCGTAAACTTGACGCATAACATCTTCTTCGTAGATGATTTCTGCTCCAGTCGAAAAATCAGGTGCTGGCATATAGTCGAACAAATCAATATCATGATCATCAATGTACGCGATTGTAGCTTCGCATACTTCTTTCAAATTGAAAGAGCAAATATTGGAAGCCATACCAACTGCAATTCCTTGATTTGCATTGACCAAAACCGTTGGAAAAGCAGCAGGTAATAAAACAGGTTCTTGAAATGTACCTGAATAATTATCGATAAAAGGAACCGCATTTTTGTTCAATCCGGTGAATAATGTTTCACAGGATTTATCAAGGCGTGCTTCTGTATAACGATAGGCAGCAAATTGCATATCTCGAGAATAAACACGACCGAAGTTCCCTTTGGAATCAATCCAAGGATTAATCAAAGCACCGTTACCTCTCGTCATCCGAACTAATGTCTCATAAATTGCTTGATCGCCATGCGGATTTAATGCCATTGTTTGACCAACAATATCTGCACACTTGGAACGACCACCTTTCATTAATCCCATGCGATACATGGTATACAAAAGCTTACGATGTGATGGTTTAAATCCATCAATCTCTGGAATCGCACGAGATACAATAACACTCATCGCGTATGGCATATAATTGATTCGCAATGTGTCTGTAATTGGTGTTTGCTCTACTAATTGTTTTTTATTTTCTGAATTATCTTGATTCATCGATTACCTTCTATATTACACAACGTCTAACATATCCATATATTCATTGCCATGATCGGAAATATATTGTTTTCTACCAGCTAAATTATCTCCTAATAATAAATCGAACATTTCCATCATTTTATCTTTGTCTTCTGGCATTACTTGAATGAGACGTCTCGTCTCAGGATTCATGGTTGTTTGCCACATCATTTCTGGCTCATTCTCACCAAGACCTTTTGATCGTTGAATATGTACTTTTCCTGATGTTAATTTCTTAACGATTTCATTTTTCTCTTGATTCGAGTATGCAAAATATGTTTTTTCCATTCCTTTAACAGCATGCGTAATTTCAAATAATGGAGATTCAGCAATGTAAACTTTATGTTCTTGGATTAAAGTAGGCGTTAAGCGGTACAGCATAGCCAAAATTAAAGTTCTAATTTGGAATCCATCAACATCCGCATCCGTACAGATGATAATTTTATCCCAACGTAATTTATTCATATCAAAATCAGAAAGATTTTTATTATGTTTGCTTTCCAGTTCAACCCCACAACCAATAACTTTCAACAAATCAACAATGAGATCACTTTTGAAAATTTGATTGATACTCGCCTTCAGGCAATTCAAAATTTTACCACGAACTGGGATAACACCTTGGAATTCAGAATCTCTCGCCATCTTAACTGAACCTAATGCAGAGTTACCCTCCACGATATAAAGTTCTCTTTGCCCAACATCATTTGTACGACAATCGACAAAATTTTTGATACGATTGGACATATTATCCACTGTTCCCATCAATTTTTTACGAATATTCAAACGCTGTTTTTCTGCATTTTCACGGCTTCTTTTATTGATCAAAATTTGTTCAATGACACGATCTGATTCTTCTGCACATTCAATGAACCAAATCTGTAATTTTTCACGAATTAAGTCCGTTAAGAACTTCTGAATATATTTATTATTAATCGCTTTTTTTGTTTGATTCTCATAAGACGTGAAAGTCGAAAATGAGTTAATCATCAAAATTAAACTATCTTCAATATCGCCAAACACAATCTTAGCTTCATTCGCTTTATATTTATCTTTTTCTTTTAAGACACGATCAAATTCTGAAACAAATGCACTTTTAACGGCACGATCTGGAGAGCCACCATATTCTAACCAGCTGGAATTATGATAATAGCTAAGCAAATTCGTTTCATTGTTAAAAGCAAAAGCAACTTGTGCTTGCACCTTATATTCAGCTTTATCGGCTCTATCTTTTCCCTTTCCTTCTCCAGAAAATAATCTTCCTTTGGACAAAGGGGTTTCGGCATTAATTTCATTTACATAACCTAAAATACCATCAGGATAAACAAATTCATCTCTAGCATTCTCTACTTTATCGATGAAGACGAATTTAACTCCAGGATTAACAATTGCTTGCTTTTGAAGAATATCTAAAAAGTATTGTCTCGGAATTTCTATCTCAGTGAAGACATCACGATCAGGTAGCCAATGTTGAACTGTTCCCGTTTTTCTGCGATTAGTCTCAGTTTTCTTCAAACCTCCAATATTTTCACCTTTTTCAAAATGAAGTTCATAAATATAGCCATCCCTTGTGACTTCGACATCAAAATATGAGGAGGCATATTGCGTAGCACATGCACCAAGACCATTCAAGCCTAAGCTAAATTCATAGTTTTCATTATTTGGATCATATTTTCCGCCCGCATAAAGCTCGCAGTAAACAAGTTCCCAATTATAACGTTTTTCATTTTCATTATAATCAACAGGAATACCACGACCTTCATCTTCTACGGTCAAGCTAAAATCTTGAAAACGAGTGACTGTAATTTTGTGACCAAAACCAGCTCGCGCTTCATCGATTGAATTAGAAAGAATTTCAAAAAAAGAATGTTGACATCCTTTCAAATCATCTGATCCAAATATAACACTAGGTCTTAAACGTACACGATCTGCTCCTTTTAAAGCAGAAATACTTTGATTATCATAATTGACTGTCTGCGCCATTACTACCTCACTTCATTACAAACATAATCGGCTAAAATTATACCACTTAGAACGAATGTTCGCAAAAGTTACGAGGCTAAATTTAGGCACTTATAGCTGATTGATAACACCTATAAACAAAGGAAAATCTGTAATGCCATTGATAACAAAAATAAAAGGTCTATCTAAAACAAAGTCAATTTCATCTTCTATCGGCATCGCTGCACCTGCAGTTTGCATTTCAGTAAAGCTAGCTGCCGTTACGCCTTCTTCATCAATTGCTACTCGATTTGCTTGATTGACAGCAGAGAGAAAAGCCAACTGCTCATCATCTTCAATCAACTTTGAAAAATCTGCTTTATCAGGGTTGAATGCATCCACCATGCCTAGACTTTGTAACTGTTCGTTTAGTTCCATTGAATTTGAAACATCAAACTTCGGAATGGCTAGATTGACTAATAAATCTTTTCTATTTTCCCATGCATTTAATTCATCCCATTTTGCGGAAGTTAATTGATATAAGTCTTCGCTTTTTAATACATCATCAACTGCTTTGTCCTCATCTGGCAAGATAAACCACATCGAACCACCGGATTCTAAGGGTTTTTGTATCGCGCCAAAATCATCAGAGAAAAAGTAAATGTCATTATCGGAAGAATTCATAAAATCAATCTCAGCATCTTTTTTGTAGCCATGAAAAATTCTAGGCATCGTGTTTTCTTCCCAGAATTCAGTATGCCATTTTGCTTGTAAATACATTGTAGAAAAAATTGTCATGAGCGTACTTGAATCTGTTTCGACATCATTTATTGCCTGTTGTAATTGATCTTTCGTTTGGCGATTTAGCCAATCTTTGACTTGAGTATTTAACTCGTCAGAACCCATTTCTCCTTGATATACATCTGCATAATAATTCTTCGCAATCTCATCAACTGTTATTTGCATAAAAGGTACACTTTCATTCAGCCATAAAGAATTCGCCACATTACTATTAAATGCACCATCAGCAGAATAATTCGCTTGCCACATTAATTTCCCATTACTTCTATTTTCTTCAATCGAATTGTTCTCGAGCAAAGATAATACTTGTGTTTGTGTTTCTCCATTTGTTGCTTCAGCTAGAATGGATAAAGCATGATACATGGTCATGGGCGAATAAATAGAAACATCTTCCTTCGTGTCCAGTATAGTTGAACTTGATTTCGTGAAAAATCCAACATAATCACCTTGAAATGCTTCGGCAGATTTACTAATCTCATTTCTCGCGTCATTCCATGCATCATATTCTTTCATAAAACCTTCATGATCAAATTCACCGTTCTTATTGAAATATTCTTGCTCATTTGGATAAGCTGGTTGTTCAGGATAAACAACTTTATTAATCAACAAAGAGTCTTTTTGATTGGTTTCATTTGAACATGCAGAGAAAACGAATAGTAAAACTAAGATTAAGATTAATGTTTTCTTCATAAGACACCTTCACCTTCTTGTTCATGTTTTGGAACAACATCTATCACGATTAATTCAGGCGGATTATTAAACCGAGGAACTCTTGTTGAATCATAGGATAATCCTCTACTTACAAACATTGTAGCATTATTCTCTCGATAAAAACCAGACGTGTATTTCGGCAAAAGTCCTTGCCCCGGAGCGAAAACACCTTGATTAAAGATTGGTATTCTCCATTGTCCTCCATGCGCATGGCCAGATAAAATCAAATCTGATTGAATGTTTTGATATTGCTTAAAATATTCAGGACGATGTGCAAGAAACAAAGTAAATCTTGGATTTACATATGTCGCTAATTTATCTAATTGGCGTTCAAATCCTTTTTTATTTCTATAAGGGTCGTCAACACCGATTATACTAATCCCTTGTGTACGAATTTGAATATCTATTTTATTCCCGGCTAAAACCTCAACTCCTAGGCTTTGAATATGATTACGAATTTCATCGATTCTTGCAGTATATCCTTCATGATTTCCAGTGACATAAAAACAAGGAGCAATTTTTGCACATTCCTCAAGAACCAAATATGCTAGTTTTTCTGGTTTTCTATCATCAACGATATCTCCACCAAATAAAATTAAATCAGGTTTTTGTTTTTTGATAGTATTTAAGAGTTCTTCTTGATTTTCGCCAAACTTTGAACTATGTAGATCTGAAAGAAATAGAAAAGTAAAAGCTTGATTAACTTTTTTATTTTCAATTTGATATGTTGAAACTGTTAATTCATTTTTTAACCCTTTCAGAATAATAATTACTAAAATAATAACTAGTATTCCGAGAGAAGCATATATCATTATTCACCTCAAATAATTTCTAATAATATAAAAAACCCTCGACTCAGATGAATCAAGGGTTTTCTTATGGCGAGCCTATCAGGATTCGAACCTGAGACCCACAGCTTAGAAGGCTGTTGCTCTATCCAGCTGAGCTATAGACCCATAAAAGCTAAAAAAGAGCTTTATTGGAGCGGGTGAAGGGAATCGAACCCTCATATCCAGCTTGGAAGGCTGGTGTTCTAGCCGTTGAACTACACCCGCGTCTTTTCCGCTCTCAAAACTAGCTTAGTAATAATACAATATTATTTTTCTTTTGTCCAATCGATTATGAAAAAAATTTTATTTTTTCTGATAGACACTTTCAATTATTAATCTTTCGGAAATAATGAATCGGCATAAGCATAACCTACCGTTTTCCCATCTTCTAATCTCACATAAACCCAGTTATTCTCTATTTCAGATAATTGAGTTACTTTTGCCCCACGCTGAACGGTCGCAACAATTGCTGCATTCGAATTCGGTTCTTGTCTAATTTGCAAATTATTAGCTTTTACCGTCACATCAATTTCTAAAGTGTATGAATCAGGTGGAATCACCTCATCATCCACTTCCATTTTTCTTGTTTCGAATACAGGTTCAGTTGGATCCACCTCAACGGTTTTCGTTCTAGATCCTATTGTTCTTCCGAAAAGAAAGATAAACAATACTAACACTAAAATAATCGCAGTAGATAAAAGTTTTGATAATAAAGGTTTATCTGGTATCAAATTAAATAAGTTTGATAATGTTGCTTTTAAATTTTCAAAAATCGGCTCGAAACTATAGGATTGTAAATCATCCAGAAGGATATCTGAATTTTTTCTTCTTTGTTCCAATTGATGGATATTGTTTTTTCTAACTTCTTTCCCAGTGTCTGAAGAGTAAGCTTCATTATTAAATCTTTTTCTTTTTGATTCCTCTGATTTTTTTTGCAAATTGTATTGGTCAAATATTTTCACTTTTCCAGCATCTAGAGTTGATGTCTTGATTTGTTCTGATTTAGCAACTGGAATTAATTTTTGACCGTCTTTCACTCTGGATACACGAGAACTATTTATTAGTCTTGTAAAATCATTTCGATTGCGCAGACGAGTTTGATCATCTGAAAATACATTTTTATCTAATCTTTCAATTTCAAAACCAAACCAACTCAAATCGAGTTCAGAATTATACACTCGCAACTGATTCATGAGTTCATCCATAATCGTGGATAATTTCATTTTACTCTGTGCAAATCCCTCAATTTTAGCTGCATCTACCCTAGCGAATGCTCTTTCTGAGATTGAGAACACGCAATCATTCGCTTTTAAGTTAAATGCATAAAAATCTGTATGTTCCATCCAGCCTTCATCGAAAACATTAGCTGGTAAAACCGTAGGTTGTAATCGATAAATATTTCCATTTCTTAATAAATACAAACCATTTTTTCGATCTTGCCAACCAATAAAAATATCTGCAGAAAAAATATATAAGTTTTCTGCAAAAATATGATGATCTCGTACAAAATGAGGAAAAGACTTGATTCCATGAGATTGCATCTCTCTAAAAGAATGATTCCAAAGACGTATACGGTCCTTATTAAAACGAGGATCATAATAGATAGAGCGATTTGAAAATCCACAAATCATGTGAACATCACGATTAGAAGATAATACGAAATTCGTTTTATCTTCTTTCGATAATAAGCCGATTGATTTGTCATCAAATAATAAAGTCAAATCATTCTTATCTTGTTCATTCAAATGTGCAGAAAATACTGATTTAATCATATTTACTTAATTTTACCACTCTTTTCTCAAAACACTCATAAAGTGTAAATCCAAATATCGGTTTCCTCTCCTAATATGCTCTCTTAATGTTCCTTCGTGTTTAAAATTCATTTTTTCAAACAAATGCTTCGAAGGTTGATTCCCTTCGATATAACGTATATAAATTCGATGTAAATTTAGATTATAAAACAAATAATTTATCATCGCTCGAATAATTTCAGTTGCAAATCCTTTGCCATAATCATCTTGATTAATAATTGCAATACCGCATTCTGTGTGTTTTTGCTTGTTTGAAAAATTTTCCAAGGAAAAAAATCCAACTATTTCATCATTTTCTAAACAGGTGAAAAGAAAGCAACTTTCATCATCATCCCAGTCAGACAAATAATCGATCACCTCTTGTTTAGATTGGAGCTGAATTTCTTCAGGGATATAATAATAAATGATTTCCTCGTTGAAAAAAAGAGGAACAAAATGAATCAAATCATCCTCTTTAGCCCTACGAATAAGCAATCGTTTCGTTTTCAACTCAAAATTCATCATGTTTTCTTAAAGGTAAAAAAACCGAGGGCAAAAAACTCTCGGTTTTTTTTCGTTTAAAATAAAGTTAAATTATTTTTGGCCAGCTTGTACAAATTTCAATCTTGCAAATCTTGGTAAAGCATCTTCTTGAACGCGTTTAGGTTCACCTTGAATTAATGGTAAACAATAATCAACGAATTCTTTTGATACGAAGTTCTTTTCTTCATTAATCCATTCTAAAGGCACTTTTTGTTCTGTGTTTGCAACTTTTTCTAAAGGAATATGTGTTAATTCAACTTCAATTTTTCCTTCAGATTGAGGAACAACTTTGAAACCAATCATGATATCTGTTTCATCATTTAAAGCTGCTTTCACTGCTTCTCTACCAGCATCGAAAGTACTTTCAACATCGATTTCTGAAGCTAAGTGAGCACCACATCTTTGCATTAATGATAATTCAATACCACGAACTTTTGTATTAATATGATTTTCAATATAATCTTTCAATACAGCAGCTGATCCACCCATTTGTTTATGACCGAAAGCATCTGTTTTTACTTCGCCAACTAATTCAGGAATGAATTTTCCATCTTTTGTTTGAAGTCCTTCAGAAATAGCAACTAATACTTTTCCTTTTTCTTCGTAAATGCGTTTTACATCATCCATGAATTTATCTAAATCAAATTCTACTTCTGGTAAATAAATTAAATCAGGACCATAACCTTTGTCAGAAGCTAAAACTGTAGCAGCTGTTAACCAGCCAGCATTTCTACCCATCATCTCAACGATTGTGATTTGACCATTTGAATATACAACAGAGTCACAATAAACTTCCATCATTGTCGTTGCAATATAACGAGCTGCTGATGGGAAACCTGGACAGAAATCTGTACCATATAAGTCATTATCGATTGTTTTAGGAACGCCGATAACTTTACATTCATAGCCATTATTTTGGATGAATTTTGAAATTTTATTACATGTATCCATGGAGTCATTTCCACCATTGTAGAAGAAATAACGGATATTATATTTTTTAAATACTTCTAAGATTCTTCTGTAATCTGTGTCATCTTTATCAGGATCAGCCAATTTATAACGGCAAGAACCTAAAGCTGATGATGGTGTTTGTTTTAATAACAAGAGTTCTTCTTTGTCTTCTTGACCCATATCAAAGAAATCTTCTTCTAAAATACCTACGATACCATGATGCGCACCATAAACTTTTTCGATACGATCTTCATGTTGTAATGCTTCAATAAATACGCCTGCTGCACTACAGTTGATGACAGATGTTGGTCCTCCTGATTGACCAAACATTAAATTACCTTTTAACACGATAAACCTCCAATAATGTTTTTCATAAAATAAAGTTCATACGTGATAGATTATACCATAAATTATTCACGCATGAACTTTTAAAATAGTCAGATTAAAATTTTGCTAAATTATACCAAGAAAGCATATCGTAAAATGAATACGACTGCCAAAACGTACATTAACGGACTAACTTTCTTTGCTTTACCAGTTAATAAATTGATTAATACATAAGTCACGATACCAACTGAGATACCTTCTGCAATACTGTAAAAGAATGGCATTGCAATCAATGCTAAATAGGCAGGAACCGCTTCTGTTAAATTGTCAAAATCAACTTTTAGCATGGATGATAACATTAAGAATCCAACATAAATCAACGCTGCTGCTGTAGCATATCCTGGAATAGAAATAAATAATGGTGAAAGGATGATTGAAATCAAGAACAAGAAACCAGTTGTTAAAGCAGTTAAACCAGTTCTTCCACCTTCTGCAACACCAGCTGAACTTTCAACGAATGTTGTGACAGTTGATGTACCAGCAATCGCACCGAAAGTTGTACCAATAGAATCTGCTAATAAAACACCTTTGATTTTTGGTAATCTACCTTTTTCATCAAGCATATTTGCTTTGGAAGCAACACCAATAACTGTTCCCAATGTATCGAAAATATCAACAAATAAGAAAGCAAAGATAACCACTGCGAAATCAATGATTTTAGTATTTGAGAAATCAAGGCTAAATGCTTTACCAAAGATTTGACCAAAACCCGCAAAATCAGGAAGACCAAATACAGGCATAACTGAGAAGTATCCTTCTTCTACATTCGGAATATATAAACCAATCACTTCGGCTAAAATACCTAAAACCCAGGTTGCAATAATACCAATTAAAATTGCACCTTTAACTTTTTTATGTGAAAGAATTGCAATAATAATGACACCTAACAAACAAAGAATTGCACCAATACCAGCTGTATTAAAGTGTGCTCTAAAGTTTAAGATACCAACTAATGTTGCATCATTGTTAACTACTAGTTTTGCGTTAATTAAACCAATAAACGCGATGAATAAGCCAATACCACCGCTGATTGCATATTTCAGACTTAAAGGAATGGAATTAAAAATTGCTTCACGAACATTTGTTAAAGATAAAACAATAAAAATTAAACCTTCTACAAATACTGCAAACAAAGCCATTTCCCAGCCGTATTGTGTGGCTACTGTAAATGCAAAGTAGGCATTTAAACCCATACCTGGTGCTAATGCGAATGGCAAATTAGAAAAGAATGCCATACATAAACAAGCAATAAATGAAGAAAGTGCCGTTGCAATGAGTACGCCCCCCGCCGGCATGCCTGTAGTGCTTAAAATTTGTGGATTGACTGCTAAGAT
>CAYFSZ010000002.1:0-46397 GCA_964346085.1 uncultured Mageeibacillus sp.
GGCTTATTTCCGTCCTTTACCGCAAATTTTCAGGGACGGCTTATTGCAAAAACAGATCACTTCCGTACCTAGCTGCATTTTTCAATTGATGGATTTCTCGATTAAGTCGTAAATCCAACGCAAGTCTAGACTTCCCCTCTAAAAAAAGTTATAAAACTTATATGGAGAGCAACTTAACGCAACAATTAATATCTTGGTACGAAGCGAATGCAAGAGATTTGCCTTGGCGAAAGTCGACTAATCCTTATCATGTTTGGATTTCTGAAATTATGCTGCAGCAAACTCGCGTAGAAGCTGTGATCCCCTATTTCAATCGTTTCATGACACAATTTCCAACGATTCAAGCTTTAGCAAACGCAACTGAAGATGAGTATTTGAAAATTTGGGAAGGTCTGGGATATTATAGTCGTATTCTAAATATTCATAAAACAGCAAATATCATTAAAGACGAAGCGAATTTCCCGCAAAACTACGATGATTTACTAGTACTTCCAGGCATTGGTCCTTATACGGCAGCTGCAATTGCCTCTATATCTTTTCATCAACCAGTTCCCGCTATTGACGGAAATCTATTACGTGTTTTTGCGAGAGTAGCGTGTTGTGAAGAAAATATTTTGGATAATAAAACAAAAAAAGCAGCCTACGATTTTTTTGAACGACATATACCAACGAAAAATCCTGGTGATTTCAATCAAGCGTTAATGGATTTAGGAGCAATAGTCTGTACACCCAAAAATCCGAAATGTGAATCATGTCCGATCCACAGTCATTGTCAAGCCTATCTTGAGAATAAAGTTGACCAATTACCGGTACGAATCAAAAAGCAAAAAATCATTAATGAAAAGAAAACTGTGTTAATTATTCATGTAGATGATTTTGTGATGCTCAGAAAGCGAGCATCAACAGGTTTACTTGCTAATATGTATGAATTTCCAAATGTCAAAAATCATCTTACACAAATGGAAGCTATACACTATATCGAATCATTAGGTTTAAAAGCCATTCGCATCAAACAAATTGAATCTTCTAAGCATGTTTTCAGCCATCGAATTTGGAATATGAAGGCTTATGAAATTTTCACGCAAAGTTCTGACTTTGAAAAAATAAATGCTTCTTCACTCCAATTGAATGAAGAAGCATATAACGAATTATTTTCGAATAAACTGTTCTTAAGTTCACTGAAAGATATTGAAAAAAGATGGTCGATTCCTTCAGCTTTTGAGAAGTACAAAAAACATGTACTGCTCAACAGTCATTAAGGTTGAGGTGGTAAATCTTTGAGGCCTTCTGCGATTTGTTCATCGGTTGGTAATGTATCATTAATCTCCCCAGCCAAATAGCGACGATAAGCAGACATATCAAAATATCCTGTCCCTGTTAAACCGAATAAGATAACTTTTTTCTCACCTGTTTCTCTGCATTTGATAGCTTCATCAATTGCTGCTTTAATCGCATGTGATGATTCAGGAGCAGGTAATGTTCCTTCCACTTTTGCGAATAAAGTCGCTGCTTTGAAAATATCATTTTGCGTTTCTGCTCTTGCTTCATCTAAGAATCCATCATGATATAATTGCGATAAAATCGGGCTCATACCATGGAATCGTAAACCACCAGCATGGCTTGAAGCTGGCATAAAGCTATGTCCTAATGTGTACATTTTTGCTAATGGTGTTACCATACCTGTATCGCAGAAGTCATAAGCGAATTTTCCTCTAGTCATACTTGGACAAGAAGCTGGTTCAACTGCAATAAAATACGGAGCCTTTTTACCAGTTAAACGATCTGCCATAAATGGACTCATCAAACCACCTAGGTTTGAACCACCACCTGCACAACCGATGACGATATCAGGATAGCGATCGATTTTTTCTAATGCGATTTTACTTTCTAATCCAATGATACTTTGATGTAAAACAACTTGATTTAAAACAGATCCTAAAACATAACGATAACCTTCATGACTAACCGCATATTCTACTGCTTCTGAAATTGCAGTTCCTAAACTACCATTCTGATTTTTAGGATCGGCTAACATTTTTCTGCCTATTTCAGTTGTATCTGATGGAGATGGTGTTACATCTGCACCGTATGTTTCCATGATAGAACGACGATCAGGTTTTTGTTCTGATGAAACACGAACCATAAATACTTTGCAATCTAAATCAAAATACCCACAAGCCATGGATAAAGCTGTGCCCCATTGGCCTGCTCCTGTTTCTGTGGTCACACCTTTTAAGCCTTGTTGTTTTGCATAATATGCTTGAGCTATTGCTGAGTTTAATTTATGGCTTCCGGAAGTGTTACCCCCTTCGAATTTATAGTAAATTTCAGCAGGTGTATCGAGTGCTTTTTCTAAAAAATAAGCACGCGTCAATGGAGATGGTCGATACATTTTATAAAAGTCACGAATTTCTTCAGGAATCGGGATAAAACGATCTTGGTCATTCAATTCTTGATTGACTAATTCTTCACAAAAAACGACTGAGAGATCTTCTTTTTTCAAAGGCTGCATAGTCGCAGGATTTAGCAAAGGACGATGATCTGTTTTCATATCAGCACGGACATTGTACCAGCTCTCAGGAATCTCGTTTTCATTCAAAAATATTTTGTAAGGAATTTTACTCATAGATATTCCCCTTTCTAATCAAATATTATTTTTTATCGGCAGCTGCATTTCTTGTTTCTTTATGATAACTCAATTTAAATAATTCACCAACCACAAATGGAATTAATGCTAATGCAACAATAATTAACCAATCTCTACCAGATAAAGCAATCGTACTAAAGTATTTTTGTAATAAAGGAACATATACGACCAAAATCATTAATGAACCAGATAACAATACTGCTTTATTCATTGTTTTATTATTAAAAACACCTAATTGGAAAATCGAATAATGTTCAGATCGGCTGGAAAATGCTCGCAATAACTCAGCAAAAATTAATGTAATGAAAGCAAATGTCCCAGCACCTTTGGAAGGAACAAATCCTTCATAAGCGAAGAAATGGAAACTTTCAGCAAAAACATTGCTATCTGCAATTGAAACGTCTGGATATAAGAAACGACCAATTTGGAAGGCTGTGAAAACTGCAACAAAAATTGCCAATGATTGTGAAATAATCGACGCAATCATTTCTTTATTAATAATCTTTTCATCGCTTCTTCTTGGCGGATGAAGCATGATATCTTTTTCGCCTTTTTCTTGGCCTAACGCTAAAGCTGGGAAGCTATCTGTAACCAAATTCAAGAACAATAGTTGAATTGGTAATAATGGTGTATATTGAGGTCCTAATAAGAGGTTTGTTAGGAATACAACTAAAATTTCACCAACATTACAGGACAATAAGAAGCCAACGAATTTACGGATATTGCTGTAGATAATTCTACCTTCTTCAACAGCCGTTACAATAGTGGCGAAGTTATCATCCGTTAAAATCATATCTGAAGAATTTTTGGCAACTTCTGTACCAGTGATTCCCATCGCTACACCGATTTCAGCCTGTTTTAAAGCTGGTGCATCATTAACACCATCACCGGTCATCGAAGAGATATGATTCTTCGCTTTTAGAGCGGATACAATTCTAACTTTATGCTCTGGAGAAACCCTGGCATATACTGAAACTTCTTCACATGCAACTTGTAGTTCTTCATCAGACATATTCTCTAATTCAGAACCTGTTAAAACTTTGTCGCCTTCTTGCATTAGGTTTAGGTTTTTCGCAATTGCGACTGCGGTATCTTTATAGTCACCAGTAATCATGACAGCTCTAATACCAGCACCATGGCAAATAGCAATCGCATCTTTTGCCTCTGGTCTAGCTGGATCGATCATTCCAGTTAATCCAACAAAAATCATGTTTTCTTCCGCGCCTTCAAATCCATCATTCTCATGAATTTTGTAGGCGAATGACAACACTCTTAATGCTGACGTTGCAAAAGCAGAGTTTGCTTCTAATATTTTACGACGATCTTCTTCTGTAATTGCTCGAATCTGTCCATCAATTAAAATATCTGAACAACGGTCTAGAACAATGTCTGGAGCACCTTTCGTTAAGGATACAAATTGATGATCAATGTTATGGAAAACGGACATCATTTTACGATCCGAATCAAAAGGCATATCGCCTAATCTTGGAAATTGTTCTGTCAATTTTTCTCTAACAAATTCTTTTTTTGCGCTCAAAGTAATCAAAGCACCTTCGGTTGGATCACCAAGAACAGACCAAATATTATTCTTTTCGACAAGACTTGCTTCATTACATAAAGCAGCGATTTGAAGCAATTTTGTCATTGCTTCTGAGGATTGTTCTGCACTATCTGAATTTTCAAATAATGTAATCTCACCTTTAGGTTCATATCCAGTACCGCTAACTTCAAACAACTGATCATTTGTATAAATACGAGTAACTGTCATTTCATTTTGGGTTAAAGTACCAGTTTTATCGGAACAAATAGTGTCTACTGAACCCAATGTTTCAACCGCGAGCAAACGCTTCACGATAGCATTTTTCTTTGCCATACGGTTCATGCCAAGCGCCAATACTATTGTAACAATCGCTGGTAATCCTTCAGGAATGGCAGCAACAGCTAAGCTGACAGATGTCATGAATAATTTTAAAACGCTACCACCTTGTAATAAGCCAACAACAAACACTGTTAAACAAACAGCTAAACAAATAATGGCCAAAATCTTACCCATTTCATTTAAGCTTTTTTGTAATGGTGTGGCTTCTTGCTCAATGCCTCTTAAGCGATCAGCAATTTTTCCGACTTCTGTATCATTACCAGTTAAAACAACAATACCTTTGCCTCGCCCATATGTGAGAGCCGTGCTAGAATAAAGCATATTGGTACGGTCACCAATTCCAAGTTCTTCACTAGTGGTGAACGCTGCATCTTTATCAACAGGTACGGACTCTCCTGTTAATGAAGCTTCTTCTGCTTGCAAATTACTGCTTTCAAGTAGTCGAATGTCTGCAGGAACAATATCTCCTGCTTCAAGAATAACAATATCGCCCGGAACGAGTTCCGCAGCTTTCACCATTTGCTGCTTACCATCACGAAGTACTCTTGCCTCAGGTGCAGCCATCTTTTGCAATGATTCAATGGCTTTTTCTGCACGACCTTCTTGATAAACCCCTAAGATTGCATTAATCACAACAATGGCAATAATTAACGCTGCATCAACAACTTCTCCAAGAACTCCAGAAATAACAGCTGCCACAATTAATGTGATAACCATAATGTCTTTGAATTGTTCAAGAATTTTTTTCCACAGTGGTACGGCTTTTTCTGATTCTAATTCATTCTTACCATACTTTTCTTGCAAGGATGAAATATCACTATCAGACAGACCTTGTTCAGCATTTGAATCAAGGCGTGTGACAATTTCATTTTTTTCTAATTGGTAAAGATCTGCTGCGTTGATGCGATCTTGATTGTTTTTTGGCTCACTCATCTTCTTTTTCCTCGTCTGTGCCATCTGTTGACTCAGTGAATTCTAGTTTAATTTTAGCTATTCGTTTTTCGTCCATTTCTAAAACTGTAAATTTCATATTGTTAACATGTATACTCGGACATTCATCTTCTTCAGGAATTCTTTCTAATTGACTCAATACAAATCCCGCGATTGTGTCATAATCAAAATCATCTTCTGGCTCTATCGATGCGGCTGCTGGAATTCGTTCAATGACTTCTTCTGGACTAAGCATCCCATCAATAATGAAAGTTCCATCTTCATTGGCCTCAATTGCCTGATCAACTCGATCATATTCATCGGTGATATCCCCAACAATCTCTTCTAGTATGTCTTCAATTGTGATTAACCCATCGGTTCCACCATACTCATCAATAACAATAGCCAGCGAGATATTCTGTTGTTGCATCTCCCTGAATAAAACGCTAATTGATTTTCCTTCAGGAACAAAATAAGGATCTCTGATATGTTTTTTTAAGTTAAAGTGATTTCGTTCATGTGAAGTAATTCGTAGGAGGTCTTTAATATGCAAAACACCAATAATATTATCCACTGTTTCTTCATAAACAGGAATTCGACTATATCTTTCATGAGCCGCAGAGTGTAAAACTTCACTGTAAGTTGCTTTAACATCAAGAGCTATCATTGCAGTTCTTGGAGTCATAATTTCAGAAACATCCGTATCATTCAATTCAAAAACATTATAAATCATTTTTGCTTCATCACTTTGAATGCCACCCGTTTCACCGCTGGCTTTTGTCATCAAAATAATTTCTTCTTCTGTGACTTGATTTTCAACTTTATCAATATCAATTCCAATTATGTAACAAACTAACTTTGCCGATGCATTCAGCAAGAAAGCAAAAGGACGAAGCAATTTATCCCAAAAACGTAAAATGCCTACAAATCTTCTGGCATACTTCTCTGGGTTTCTCATACCTATTTGTTTTGGAACCAATTCCCCCATAACTAGAGAAAAGTAGGAAATAATAAATGTGATAACAATTGTAATAATTGGCTCTAAATAACTCTTTTGCCTTGACGGATCAATGCTTTGATAAATTACTGGTGCTATCTGATTCGCACCAAAAGCTGATGATAGAAACCCAGCAAAGGTCACACCAACTTGTACAGTCGCTAAAAATCCTCCCTGATTCTCAATGAATGGGAGCAGTTTTTGCGCATCAGTATCTCCATCAGCGGCATTTGCTTTTAATTTTGTTTCATTTAGAGTAACGATTACCATTTCAGAAGCGGCAAAGAAACCGTTCAATAGAATTAATAACAAAATGACAATTGCATTAATAACGATAATTTTTGTTGTTTGTTGACTAAATAGATTCGAATTACTTAATAATATGTGTTGTGCTAGTAAGGCACAACTATGACCAGCGTCCACTTGGACTTAACCTCCTACAATTCTAATTATCCTAAGATAATATAAATAACTTGTCTCTCTGATAAATAATATTAAGAAATATAGCAAAACTATGTTGAGATTACAAACTAAAGAGCTTTATTCCCATTTCATCCAGTAAAAACGAAAGAGAATTTTGGCTTGTAAATAACAATATTTGTCGCTTTTGCTTAATCCCAATTTCTTTTAATAATTCAATTGTATATTTTGATCGTTCCTCATCAATTTGAATCAGTGGATCATCTAAGATAAGAGGTATCTTCCCTGCATTATCCTGTAAAAGTTCTGTCAAAGCTAGGCGCAAAGCTAAATTAATTTGATCATTTAAGCCTGCACTATAATAGGATTGTTCTTTAAACGTTTCATCATTTTCTTGAATCTTAATCATATAGTTTTGGTCAATACGCAAATCTGAATATTGATGATTTGTCATTTTTGCTAAATACTCACCAGCTTTATCGTTCAATTTTGGACGAATATTCTGTTCGAAAGTCATTTTACTATGTTCAAGCATATGAAGTGAAATGAGTAAGGAATGATAATTAAACTCTGCTTTCTCAATCGAAGATTTTAGTTCATTCAACTCTTCTTCTATATCGTACGTATTATCATGACCAGCCTGAAAATGCTCCAATTTCACTTTACTCTCTGCAAGTTTTTCTCGTAAAAACATTCTTCTCTCAATTATTCCAGATAATTGAGTTTCTATGTAATGAAATGAATTCTCAGGGAAGATTTTCAATTCATGTTGATGCTCAGATAACCAATCTTGTGCATCTTCATATAATTGATGAAATTCAACAGTAGAGTGTTCTCCTATGAGTTCCTCAAGTTCTTCCTTGATTGCCTTGTCTCTCTCTTCTGTTTGAACAAAATCTACTGTTTTTTCTCGCAATGTTTGAATAGCTATATCGAGCTGATCATCATCAGGCAAGGAAGTAAAGAATGGTTGAATTAAATATTTTAACTTTTTCTTTTCACGTTCATAGTTATTGTAAGCAGTCTCGACCTCTCTATCGATTGCAGCTCTCTCCTCTTCGAAGTCGTTCGTTCTATTCTCGATTCTCTCCAAACTCCATCGCAAATCTTCTAAATCATTTTCGATTTTTAACTTGCGCATTTCATAATTTCGAATTGCAGCTTGTTGCTTCTTCAAATTCGCTACTTGTTGTTTTTCTAATAAGAAGTAGAGTAAAACCATAATAAACGGTAAAAGAACAGCTAATACAATTAAAACAGCCGATAATCCAGGTGCTTTTGTCCGCAGTAATAAACCACCAAGTAAAAAGAAAACTTCCAAAATAATCAATGGAAAAAATGACATTAAAGAAATTTTGGGTCTTCTCACCTTCTGAGGTGGTTGTTTTAAAGTATTTTTTTGCAAATATTGCAAACGACTTTTTTCTTTTAAAATGGTTGCTTTTTTCTTATCCACATCTTGGACAATTTGTTCTTGTTCAGCAATTCTTTTTCGTCTTAAATTATCCTTGATTTCATATTCACTTAAAGCATAAGCAACCGTTTGTCTTTGCACTGCTATTTCTGTCAATTCCTTGACGGTAACTGCCTCATTCTTTAAAATACTGTCTTTAATTTCTGCATCCTTTGTATGCTGATGCTTTAATTCTGCTTGTAATCGATGAAATTTTTGATAATCACTTACAATTTTCAGTTTTTGATGTTGAACACTTTGTAAACGCAATAATTTTTCTCTATCATCTAATTCAGATAAATCACTTTCAGTATCACTAATGATTTGATTGATTTCAGAGATGGCTTGATCTCTTTGCGTCATTTGGTCAAGACGCTCTTCAATTTCATGCTTTTTCGCATACAAATCATTAATATACCCTTTGTCGCCACGATCACTTTTTAGTTGTTTTTTTGCATTTTCTAATTTTGTTCTTATGTCATCATATGACCAATCATATTCAGCCAGACCTATTTTTCGATTAATCTTATCCTCAAAATTTTTGAGACGATCATTCTCAAGTTTTGGTGTTTCAATAAATGCAGTATTTTCAAATTCAAGAGCAGAGATTTGAAACAATTCATTTCCTGGTTCATTCAAATTTTTCAGAAGAATTTTTTCTCCATCAGCATCATTATATAGCACTACTATATCCTGAGATTTTTTGTCTGCAAAAATACGTTCTAAGCGATACCTTATCCCTTGATGTGTAAATACAATCGTACCACCCATCTGATCACCTGACCACGGTGTATATTTTTTTCTTTGATTCGTTTCAACGGAATGTCCTGATTTTCCAAAACCATAAAACATTACTTTTATAAATTGTTGTATCGTTGTTTTTCCTGATTCGTTCGAACCATATATCACTTGAAAATCTGGTTCAAAATCGAGTGAAAAATCAGTAATCCCACCAAAATTCTTAATATATAAATGATTAATTTTCATACAAATCCAATTCTTGTTCTGCTGCTTGCATCGTATAGTAATAAGCTTTTTCTATAAGTCTATCCGCCATCTGCATATTCATATTATCTAAATCAAGTGATATCATCATTTGATTCAATAAATCTGGTTTTGTAGCTAACTGCTTTGCATATCTAGTTACATCTCCGCGTAATGAATGTTCTTCTAATAAAACTTCCTTATCAATTTTCATCTTTGAACGATCAATGACTTCTGCATAAAAAAAGACTTCATTCATTTTATCTAATAATAGATGAATATTCATTCTTTTTGAAGTAAAACCTGTTAATATCAAACGACAAAAATGATAAGGAACTTGGGTTTGAGGGACTTTATCTTTAACTGAGTCGATGATGTTTTGAGATAAATTAGACATGGATTCATCCTCAAACCGGGCCACATTAATTTGAACTTCAAAAAACTGAGGACTTTTCAATTTCAAGAAAGATGAATTTATCGTTTTTGCATTCTCGTCAATTTGGATTAGATGCACACCTTTTTCTCCAATCTCATCAAAACCTCTCCCCATTACACATCCATTATATAAGCATGGCAAATGCCGTTTATCGGTATAAATGATTTCATTCGATGTATGAATATGACCTAAAAGAGAAATGTCAAATTCCAGCTTATCAATCATATCCGAATATATCGGGTTATAATTTGATTTTGGATTTAATAAGTCTCCATGTTGCACCAAAATATTTAAGTTAGATTTATTTTGCTCATAATAAATATAATCTTCTCTTTCCCATAAAGGATTTATAGAGGATTGACTAAAAAATGGTTTTCCCCAAAACGTAATATCATGTTCATCAAAGTAAAAATTCATCTGTAAAGGATTGAATACATGAACATTCGGTAAACTCGAAAATGACGACCACAAACTGTGCGGATACCAATAATCATGATTTCCTGGATTAATAATGATCTGCGTATTTTTTAATTCTTCAAGTTCTTGTTTTACAGTACCTAATAAATGATTCTCAATTTGTATTGAGTCAAATAAATCTCCTGCGATTGAAATGTAATCTACATTTTCAAGTTTGGCGATTTGTAGGATTTCATGAAAATTACGTAATTGCTCCAAATGCATTTTATTACGTTTATTAGGTTCTAAGTATTGAAAAGGTGTACCTAAATGCAAATCTGCCATATGTAAAACAGATATCATATGCTTCCCTCCTCACTCCTAAATCAGGAATATCAAATGTAATCAATAACAAATTTACAATACTATTTCTCATTGTCAAAAAGCAAGAAAAATCCTTATAATAAAAAAATAAATACTGCCTTTGAATGAGGGAAATTATGGATACAAAAATAAAATGGACAAAAAATAGTCGCATCGGCGAAGTACTGGATTCTAAATTCGGAAAAGAAATTCTCACTTTCATCGCACAGTTTTCTGGAAAATCTATGAAAGATTTAGACAAATTCTATATTCGGACTTTGCCTCTAAAATCTTATCCAATTATAAGTCGATTGTCTGGCATCGAATTCGACAGTCAATTGATCAACTGGATTGTTGAAAAATTAAATCAAAAAGATTTGTTTAGCAATCCATTGCCAATTCCTGAAAAATTCGAAAAACGATGGTGGAAAGATGCAGTCATTTATCATTTATTTGTTCCTAGTTTTCGTGATGCAAATAACGATGGTATTGGTGACATCAGAGGAATTATTAATCGTTTCGAGTATTTATTGACTCTCAATATCAATGCGATATTATTAAGTCCATTATTTGATTCTCCTTTCCATGATGTTGCTTTTGATGTACGTAATTTCACAGAAATTAATGAAAAATTTGGAGATGAAAATGATTTAAAAGAATTAATTGCTCTCTGCCATCATCATAAAATAAAAGTCATTTTGACTTTTCCTATGAATCAAACTTCCGATGAACATGCATGGTTTAAAGATGAAAGTAATATTCCATCTTATTCTTCAAAAGATACAACAGATTACTATATTTCAGAGGAAGTCCCCAATAATTGGCAATCACATTACGGAGATTCTGCTTGGCGTTATGAGAGAGTTCCTAAAAGATATTATTTACACTTAAAAAGCACAAAGCAAATTGAATTAAATTGGCATAACGATGTCTTGAGGAAAGAGATGATTCAATCAATGCAATATTGGAAGCAATTTGACATTGATGGACTTTTATTAGAATCATCAAGTTTCATTGCCAAAAATAAAAACTATGCTGAAGGAAATAAAATCATTGGAAATATTACTGGCATCACAGGTATTGAGCAATATACATATCAACCTGAATTATTACTTTGGTTAGAGGAAATATATGAGGCTCTAAAAAAAGATGATCCTAATTTTTTAATCATTTCTGATAATCAAAAAATGAACAATTATTTTTTGAAGTACTTGAGTGGAGATGCAACAAAAAGAAGTGACTTAGGTCTTTCCTATTATCAATTCCTCCATCAGTTTGATGATAATCATCACGGGCCAGACAAAATCTCTCTTCAGCATTTAAACCATACTTGGCTCCAAATGCAAATTGATTCGGACAATTCATTTTGGCCAATTATATTTTGCGAGGATCTTAATCATTCTAGAATTATCAGTCGCGTTTCTTCAGATATTTCCTATCGGTCACAAATCGCTAAACTCATTGCGACAATGCAGCTAACAGCAAAAGGAACTATTTTACTCTATCAAGGACAGGAATTAGGTCAAGTCAATGCGTCTTTTCACAATATCTCTCAATTACGTGATATTGAAGCATTAAACAAATATGAAAAGATAATCGAAAGCTCGGCTTCCATCGATCATTCCAATTCAGTAGAAAAAATATTGAATAGTAGTAAAGACCATGCACGCATTCCAATTGCTTGGAATGACTCAATAAATGGAGGTTTTTCAGAGTGTAGCTCAACTTGGATTGATTGTTTCTCTGATCCCGGTATGACATTAATGGATCAGACGAATGATTCACATTCTATTTTGAACTATTATCGTAGTTTAATTTCTTTAAGATTACATTTTTCAACATTTATCAAGGGGAGATTTTATTCTTTAGATAGAAATAATAAACATATCATGAGATGTCTTAGAATTGACAAAAATCATGCATTCTACATTGAAATGAACCTAACGGATGATCATTTAAACGTTGTTGGATTAAATAGAAATCAATTAAGAAAAGTTCAGGAAATTGAAAATATTCCTTATGATATTCCAGAAAAAATTGATCGTACGATTCTATTATCGAATTATCCAGACAGGAATCAACAAGAAATTAAGAGAAATAAAGATTTGCGTCCTTATGAAGCCTTTATCATAAAATTATATTAATTTGTTCCAGTCATTTAAGTATAAAAAAAGCGTAACTCACTCTAGAGTTACGCTTTTTCTCATCCATTGTCTTGATCTGATTGTAAATGACAATTCTTGTATTTTTTACCGCTTCCACACCAGCAAGGTTCATTTCTTCCTGGAATAAATTTTTTCTTTATGGGTTGTGTTTTCTCTGCAGGTGGTGCAGCTGTATTTGATTGATTTCCTGACATCATTTTAGAGAAATCCGCTGTTTTAACCCCTGCTGTCATATTTTCTTCCGAATCTGAATTCTGTGATTTCATGCTTTGTCGATTATCATTTACATTAATATTTGCTCTCATAAGCATGCGTACACAATCTTCTTGAATTCCATTTGTCATGGCTTCAAACATTTCAAATCCTTCACGCTTATATTCCATAACTGGATCATGTTGCGCATATCCTCTGATACCGACAGAATCACGTAAATTATCCATCTCATCTATATGATCCATCCAATAATTATCTACGGTTTTTAAAAGGATATATCTTTCTGCTTCGAAAAGAATATCTTTCGAGCCTAAATTTGCAGCTTTGTCATCTAAGATTTCTAAACATTCTTCGTACATGTTTTCTCTGATATCATCAACATCTACTGTTCCTTCCAAATTTTCGAGAGCGAGGACACTAGGGATTGGTCCAATTACATCTTTTAGTTGATTTGTTAAACCGAGTAAGTCCCATGAATCCACGTTATTAGTATTATTCGTGTATATAGAAAATGATTTATAAATATAATTGCTAATATTTCTAATGAAATAATCATGAACATTTTCACCTTCAAGAACTTCTCTTCTTTGATCATAAATAAGGTTTCTTTGCTGATTCATGACATCATCATATTGCAAAACATTTTTACGAATCGCGAAATTTCGTCCTTCCATGTTTTTCTGCGCAGATTCTATCATTCGGGTCAACATAGAATGTTCTACTTCCATGTCTTCATCAATTTTTAATGTTTCAAAAACACGTTCCATTCTTTCTCCGCCAAATAAGCGAAGTAAATCGTCTTCAAAAGATAAATAAAATTTACTTGTACCTGGATCCCCTTGACGTCCAGCACGACCACGTAACTGATTGTCTATACGGCGTGATTCATGTCGTTCAGTACCAATTATATAAAGTCCGCCCGCTTCAACAACTTGTTTTTTCTCGTCAGCAATTGCATTCTCAAATTTTTGTTCCAATTCCTGGAATAATTGTCTTGCGTTTAATATCTGTTCATCATCAGTTCTATTAAATGAGTTAGCTTGCTCAATCAGTTCCTCATCATAACCGAGCTTTCTCATTTCTTGCTTCGCCATAAATTCGCTATTGCCGCCAAGCATAATATCCGTACCACGCCCAGCCATATTTGTAGAAATCGTAACAGCTCCCAAACGACCAGCTTGTGAAACAATTTCAGCTTCGCGTTGATGCTGCTTTGCATTTAACACATTATGTTTAATCCCTGCTCTTGTAAATAAAGCAGATAAAATTTCAGATTTTTCGACTGAAACAGTACCAATTAATATTGGTTGTCCTGTTTCATGAATTTGTTTTACAGTTTCAATTATTGATTTATATTTTGCTTTTTGTGTTTTATAAACAGAATCAGGTAAATCATTACGTACCATCGGCTTATTCGTCGGAATAGTAATAACATCGAGTTTGTAAATTTCTCTAAACTCATCTTCTTCTGTCATGGCAGTACCTGTCATTCCAGATAATTTTTTATACATACGGAAATAATTTTGGAAAGTAATCGTTGCCAAAGTCTTGCTTTCTCGCTCAACTTTCACACCTTCTTTTGCTTCGATCGCTTGGTGTAAACCGTTGCTATATCTTCTACCAGGCATAACACGACCAGTATTTTCATCAACAATGACAACTTCATTATCTTTTACAATGTAATCTATGTCTTTAAACATAGTTCCATGGGCTTTGAGTGCATTATTGATGTGATGGTTAATTAAATAATTATCAGGATCCGTTAAATTTTCAAGACCAAAAAACTTCTCAGCTTTAATAACACCTTGATCCGTCAACACAGATGTTTTTGCCTTCTCATCAACGATGAAATCCGCATCTCCTTCGAATTCAGCTCTTTCATCAGCCGACATTTTATCATCAGTTTGCTTAAACACTTTTCCTTTGAGCCCAACAATCAGTTGATTCGCTCTCTCATACAAATCTGAAGATTTACCACTTGTACCAGAAATAATTAATGGAGTTCTCGCTTCATCAATCAAAATACTATCCACCTCGTCGACAATGGCAAAATTTAATTCTCTTTGTACAAGACGATCTATTGAGGTAACCATGTTGTCGCGCAAATAGTCAAAGCCAAACTCATTGTTGGTTCCATATGTGATATCCGCATGATAAGCTTTCTGTTTTTCTTCTTTCGTTTTACCATGAACAATCAAACCTACAGAAAGACCGAGGTAACGATAGATTTTGCCCATCCATTCGCTATCACGTTCTGCAAGATAATCATTGACAGTTACAACATGAACCCCTTTTCCTGAAAGTGCATTTAAATAAACCGGTAAAGTAGCAACCAATGTTTTCCCTTCACCAGTGCGCATTTCAGCAATTCGGCCTTGATGCAAGATAATCCCCCCAATAATCTGCACAGGAAAGTGAACCATTCCTAATACTCTTCTTGAGGCCTCTCTAACAGTTGCAAAAGCTTCTGGAAGAATATCATCAAGAGTTTCTCCTTTTTCAATTCTTTCCTTGAAAACTTGTGTTTTCCCCTTCAGCTCTTCTTCGGAAAGAGCTTTATAGGATTCTTCTAAATCTAATACTTGCTTTTGAATCGGCAATATTTTCTTAATTTCACGTTCAGAATGTGTGCCGAAAATTTTTGTTACTAAACCCATAATTTATTTTTATTTAACCTCTATTTCAGAAATTCAATATTTATTTATCAGTGTACTAGTATACATCAAAAATAAAAATAATATTATTAACTTAATAAAAACTTTACTCATTGTCCTTTTGTTCTATATATCGATAACTGTTTCCTATCGTTTCTAATTGTAAAATCACATTATTATTCTTTGCTATATTTTTCACATTGTCCAAAATTATCTTATTTTTTTCATTGATACCATTCTTAGGAACTACTATTATTAACCGTCGACTTATGATATCTTCTTCTGAAATCACTGACGGATTAATATTCGTCGGCTTATTACCACCTCGAAAATTAGATAAATCAGTCATTTCTTTCTCAAACTGTCTTTGCAGTATTTCATTATTCTGATATTGAGGAGCTGTTAAGTCTATACTCCTTATTCCAATCGCCTGGCCATTCTTAAAACCAGAAATCACAGGATAATTAAACGGCAAATTTGCATCAAATTTTTCTCTAAAATACTTCCCTCGAACAAAATTATGCTCTTCCCAAATCCCATCTGCTTCTTTTCCATCAGAGACCGATTCGTCTTTAACTGGTATAAAGTCCGAATCATATTTTGTCCAAAGAGGAATATAACTATAAATAACTCTTTCCTTCTCTGTCCAAGGCGTTTTAATATGATAATCCATCTTTAGTCTTAAGGCATAATCACCACTTGTTGAAATTGAAATCTTTCGTTGATCAGAAGGAATCTTAACCTTTAATTGATTTGCTCCGATAATTAGCCATTTTTCAACTTTATTCTGAATAAAATCTTGTAAAAGAACAGAACTAGAAATATTCAGCAAATCTTCTTGCAAGGATTTAGGAACCTCTTCAAGTATTGGTATATTCTCATCAACAAATCCACTTAGATGATCTTGATATAGTGCTTCTGCAAATGGAAATAAAACTGATAGCTCCTTAGCAGTATTATCTAATGCATATCTCATGATGACTTCATGCTGAACCGTTAAACTCGCACTTAACATAAAATAACAAATTACCATAATTACAGGAACAATCAAGGCTGCTTCTAAAACAATGCTCCCGTGTTCAGCATTTGCCTTAACTTTAATGATTCTCATCAACATTTTTGCGTCACTCCATCCTTAATTTTTGCTTATGATATTATCAGAAAACTCTCTCTGTAAATGAAATGTTTTGTTCTCAAAAGTCGCGTCTAATTGAAAAGCAACAGCAAATTGGCCTGGTATTAATTTACTTCTAATAGTTGTCATCCCGCTGAGAAGATTACTTTCGGATTGAAAAAAACTAAGTGCATATAATAAGTCATAATAATTTAGGTTTATAGAAATATTTCCTATCTCGAAAGAAATACTTTTTCCGTCTAATAATGCATTGATATCTTTATTTGTTTCAATTCCCGCATCAATTAAAATTAGAATCATTTTAATTATCGTTGGCGGAATTATCACCGTCCCCAAACTTACTGTCGCGATTGTTGTACTAATTGAAGTTGCACTTGAAGTGTATGCTGCTTGATGAACTGAATCAGTCATTCGATGAACCAAATGATAACAATACCGTAATGCGCTCATCGTTCCTTTCGCAGATTGTAAACCTTTTTCTGGAGATTCTTTACGAAAAATAATTTGTTCTATTTCATTTTTTCTGCCCGAATTAATCAACTCCGAACAGTGACGTCCATCGGGTGTAGTTAATACCATCATCTCACCGTTTTTTTCGATAGAAGAACATTCAAGTGTATAATAACGAAAAAGATATTCTGATACCTGAATACGATCTATTAACGGAATCTGATAATTGCCGAGCATAATATCAAATGAAGAAAAAATATTTTGAACTGAATTCGTTGCTAATGGTTGATCAGCTCCCACCGAACCAGTTGATTCATAGATAGGAATGATTGAATCGGCGGCATCTTCAAGTAAATCTTCAACGATTGCAAACCCAGCATCCTGTAATTCCTTTATTTCTGTTTCTGATATCTCTTCTTCTGAACCGCTTTCTTCTTCAGGAGGTTCTGATTGTTCAATCTCATGAATATATTCATCTTTATTCTCCAAAATGGTCTCAAGATTGTCATTATCAAAATTTAGTTTTTCTTTCATACTGCTAATATTTTCGATGATTTGTGAATAAGCTTCCGTATTTCTTAAGTGATTATCCATTATCAAGATGGGTGCACGAATGCTCATATGTCTGGTAATTTGCTTCTTCAATTCTTCGTTATCATTTAAGTATCTATCAGCCTTTATGGTTGATTCTGTATATTTTTCATCACTCAAATAAAGTGCATTCAATTCATCAGACATTGAATTGACTTTTTCTGTATCCGTCCCCCATAACCCAAAATCATGCCAAAGTTGCCGATTATAAGAAGCTAGCGTTAAATCCAATTCATTTTCACATTTTCTGATAAAATCAAGCTCAAGTTTATTTGTTTGTGTATCTGAAAATAATATAAAAAGCAACAACACTGTCACCGGAAATAAGAGTGAAAAAAACAGACTGATATTCCCTTTTTCATCTATTAATTTTTGTTTCATTATTCCTCCGATTTGTCCGATACAATTTGTCCAATATCCGTGAATAAAGAGATAATTTCTTGCACTTTCTGTGGATTCGTTTCTAATTTGGTCATTTCATTGTTCTCAAATGTTTTAAGCAGATGTGCATTTTTCACTAAATCCAACCTATTTTCTGCAATTTGTTTCGTTTGATTTTCAATTCTTATTTGAATTGGATGAACATACATAATACCTTGTATAAAAATAACCATAGATAAAGGAACGGCTAACATAGCTTCGATTGATAACATAAAAAAACCTCCTATCTGCATATACATATTTTAAATATCTGCATTGAGGAAATTCGAATTCTTTTTTGGAAAAATGGGAATTTTAAGAAAACCCCTTACCAAGTCTAGGTAAAGGGTTTTAGAATGTATTTTTTTGTATCTTAGCAAATTTTAAGATCTTAAATGAATATCTTTTATTGCCATTTCTTGAATGATGGAATCAACAATTGGATTCACATCTTGATCATTGAGTGTTCTTTCTAAGGAACGGAATACTAGTGAGAATGCAACTGATTTTTTATCTTCTGCGATTCCTTTGCCCTGATAAACATCAAAAATTTCAATTTTCTCAAGTAATGTTTTTGCTAATTCCTTGATTTCAGATTCTACATCGGCAACCAAAATATCCTGATTCATGACAAAAGCTAAATCTCTTGTTACAGCAGGAAATTTAGGTAATGGTTTATAGGCAAATGATTTGCGGTTCGCATTTAATAATAATTCAATATCCAAATCTGCATAATAAACAGCATGCCCGAAAGCAAAATTTTTCTTGAGCGAAGGATGTACTGTTCCAATATAGCCTAACGGTTTATCTAAATTTTCTAAGTAAATAATTCCAGATTGCCCTGGATGTAAGAATGGATAATCTTCTTTATTTCTTTTAATCGTATATTTCTCAATTCCTAAAACATGGAATAATTGCTCGATAATGCCTTTTACTTCAAAATATCCAGCAGCTTCATCTTTTTTACTCACAAACTTAGCAATTGCCAAATGTTGTCTTTCATCAGGTAAAACTTGATCTCTTTCAGGACGATGATCTTCTACTCCTTCAGCTATTGGATGATACGTTTTTCCGATTTCATAAATCAGACCTTCTTGATTACCACGAGCTACATTATATTCAATGACATTCAAAATGCTCGGTAAAAGAGACGTTCTCATTTTCGAATATTCTTCGCCTAAAGGATTAAGAATGGTTAATTCATTTCTGAGTAAATGCTCTTCTGGCAAATTAATCTTATCAATATTTCCTGGTGATACGAATGTATAGGTATAAACTTCATAAGCACCACAACCATTCAACACAGTATGGACACTTTCTATATCTAATTGCTTTTCAGAGCGCCCACCTAAGCTATTTGAATTGCCTTTGCTAAATTCTCCAGGAATACGATTGTAGCCATAAATTCTAGCAATTTCTTCCGCTAAATCAGCTTCTAATTGTAAATCGTCACGGAAACATGGAATTGTTGCAATCCAGCAAGATTCTTCTTCACAATATTCTGTAACAACTTCTAGCTGATTCAGAATTTGGTTAATATCTTCATCGGACAATTGTAAACCAGCAATTTTATTCAATCTTTCCGTTTCATATTTGACAGTTAATTTCTCAGATTCAGTTTTTCCAACTGTGATTTGAGTTTGCGCAACTTTTCCGCAATCAAGCAACTCTATAAGATAGCAAGCATAATCCATTGCTCTTTGCGCATTTTCAATTGGTAGTCCTTTTTCAAAGCGTAAAGAAGCTTCAGAACGAATATTGTATTTTTTTGCAGTTGCTCTGACAGATGCAGCATCGAAGTTTGCTGATTCAAACAAGATGCTCTTTGTCGTATCTCGAACTTCTGAATTTAAAGCGCCCATAACGCCTGCTAAGCCTACTGGACCGCTTGTATCTGCAATCACCAAATTATTGGAATCCATTTCAATTTCAGATTCATCAAGCAAAGTCATTTTTTCATTGTCTTGGGCTCGACGAACGATGATTGCATGATCTGTTAAAAATTCTAAATCATAGGCATGCATCGGTTGCCCCAATGTCAGCATGACAAAATTTGTAATATCAACAATATTGTTAATCGGACGCATTCCTGCCGCTCTCAAACGCTTTTGCATCCAAATCGGAGATTGTTCAATTTTAATATCTGTAACAACACGACCGATGAATGTTGAACACAAATCTTCCGCTTCAATTTTTACAGAAGCAATGTCTTCACTCTTAGTATTTGATAATGTTGTTGGAGCATCAGAGATCGGAGTAAATGAATCTCCAAATGTCACAGCAGACTCTCTTGCTAATCCTTCAACAGAAAGACAATCTGGTCGATTGGAAGTAATTTCAAATTCAATATTTTCTTGTCCAATTCCAATCACTTCAAGTGCATTGACACCAATTTCAGCATCTTCAGGTAAAACATATATCCCATTTTCTGCTGCATTAGGAAATTCATGAACAGTAAAGCCAAGCTCCTGAATTGAGCAAATCATCCCATTTGATTCAACACCACGTAATTTTGCTTTTTTGATTTTAAAGTCTTCACCTAATATAGCACCTACTTTTGCAACGATAACTTTTTGTCCTTGCGCAACATTCGGAGCACCACAAACAATTTGCAGCGTCTCATCACCAACATTCACTTGGCAAACATGCATATGATCTGAATCAGGATGATCAATACATTCTTCAACATAACCTGTGACTAAATTTGAAAGATTCTCTCCCTCAATATCATAGGTTTCTACTTTGGAACCAGACATTGTCATACCATCAACAAATTCTTGTACAGTACCTTTATAATCAGTAAAATCTTTAATCCATTCTAAAGAAACTTTCATCATACACCTCTACTTAAATTGTTCTAAGAAACGTAAATCATTTTCATAAAATGAACGAATGTCTTTGATATCATATTTTGCCATTGTGACACGTTCCATGCCGATACCAAAAGCAAAACCTGAGTACTTCTTAGAATCAATTCCACAATTATCCAAAATTTCCGGATGAACCATACCAGCACCAAGGATTTCGATGTATCCTTCTCCACGGCAAGTTTTACAATTCGGATCATGTCCACCACAAGTCCAACATGAAATATCTACTTCACAACTTGGTTCAGTAAATGGAAAATGATGTGGACGCAAACGAATTTTAGTCTCTTCGCCAAATAATTTACGAGCAAACAGTTCTAATGTCGCAACCAAATCGGACATTTGTAAATTTTCATCAATCGCTAATCCCTCGATTTGATGAAATACTGGTGAATGCGTCGCATCAACTGCATCTGAACGATAAACTCTACCGGGACAAACGATATAGATTGGAGGTTTTTGATTTTCCATCACCCTGATTTGAACAGGTGATGTTTGAGATCTCAATAATAAGCCTTTTTCATAATCAAGATAGAATGTATCTTGTTCATCCCTGGCTGGATGACCTTTCGGCAAACGCAACATTTCAAAATTATAATAATCAAGTTCTACTTCGGGTCCTTCTGCAATTGAATAACCTAAGCCGATAAATATATCAGAAATTTCTTTTGACATTAAAGCCAAAGGATGTCTTGAACCTAGTTGATTCGTTTTTCCAGGTAAACTAATATCAATTGTTTCACTGGCAATTTTTGCAGCTTCCTCAGCTTCCAAAATCTGTGTTTTTTTCTCATTAATTTTTTGTTCAATTAATTGTCTAACACGATTCGCCTCTTGACCAAGAATCGGGCGTTCTTCATTTGATAAGCCACCCATACTTTTCATAATGGCAGTTATTTCGCCTTTTTTACCTAGCAATTTAACTTTCAATTGATCTAACTCAGCTTGATCATTGATTGATTCTAAAGTCGAAATAAATGTATTCTCTATTGCTTGCAGATCAGATAATAACTTTTCCATAAGCCCTCCACATTTGATAATTAACTTTATTATCATACCACAATATAAGAAAAACCGAACATTTTTCACTATCAGATTAACGAAAAAATCGGTTTTATTTTGACATAAAAAAATATTACATAGATAAATAAGGATTGAATGCCAATACTTGTCCTACTGTAGAAGGTTGTCCGTGACCTGGAAGCACTGGCAAATCCTCCGGTAATTTTTCAAAGATTTTTTTCAAACGTTTCAATGAATTTTGCATATCCGTCATACTTCCGTATTTCAAGTCTGTTCTTCCAATACTGTTGGCAAAGATAGTATCTCCTGAAATAAATGCAATTGGTTGATATGCAATATTATCGAATTGTTCTAGTAAATAGCAAGAACATCCTGGACTGTGTCCCGGTGTATGAAAAACACGAATTTGCAAGCCTTCTTCTAATTCCAAAATTTCATTATCTGCAAGCAATTTTTCTGCAGGAGAAAAAGTCATCGGTTGCCCAAACATAAATGAGCAATTTGCTTCGTCATCACTCATCAACTTTTCATCTTCTTTAGGAATGAGCAGTTTAATCCCTTTTTCATCATGCCAAAATGGCAATTTGCTAATATGATCGAAATGGCAGTGAGTGACGATTAACAAATCAATTTTTGAATCATCAATTTGTTCAGAAGAAAAAGAGGGATCAATTAAATAATCCCTTTTCCCATGTATGATATATGAATTTGCATGTGCAAAATTTTCTGGTATATGCGTAATATGAATATCTAATCTAGCTTCTGACATATTACTTAATCAATTCGCGCCAATCAAGATCTCCACGATCAATCGCTAATACTAAAACTTCTGCAGTTGCCACATTTGTGGCAAATGGAATGCTATTCGCATCGCAAGCTTTTAGTAAAGAGTTCGGAGAATCATACGAACGAAGCATAGGATCTCTCAAATAGATAACAGCATCAATTTCATTGTAATTTGTTTTGGATGCGAGTTGTTCTACACTTGCCATAATATCAGTTGTTAAAGTTTCAACTTCTAAATCTGTATTTTCGCGAATAGATCGAGAAATATTAAAAAGAGAAATCAAGCGATGTTTCGATAAGATTTGTCTATAAGCTATACAAAAGTTAACGAGCAAGTCATATTTTCTTGTATCTGCAATTAAAACGATGTTCACGTTGTCCTCCTAAATGATAACCTTTATTCATACTATACAAAATAAACAAAAGTTTCAATACTAAAACAGTCGAAATTGTGCTTTTTATAAAAATTATTGAATTTTTAATTAAACCCAAAATATTCATCAAGCATTTGTCTTGCAACATCTGGCAATCCACTCTCTATATCAGCATTTTCAACAACGCCTGCGAAAACTACTTCAGGATCATCAGCAGGCGCATAACAGACGAACATCGCATTAATCTGAATATTCTCACTGGAGCTATTTTGCACTTCTGCTGTACCTGTTTTCATCGCAACAGAAACTGGAAAATCATGAAATGCTTCATATGTTCTTGATCCTGGATCGCGAGCTAATCCTTCCATTGCATCTCTAACCATAGAGATTGCCGTTTCAGAAATATTTAAATCTTTTACATCAATAACTTCAGGTTTAATAATTTCTCCATTTTCATTCGAGATTTCTTTAATTACGTGAGGTTGAACTAATTGACCCGTTGCAACACCACCAATTCCTCTTGCTAATTGTACAAGAGTATAAGCATTAAAGGATTGTCCAATCGTCGATTGAGCTGTATCAGCTGGAAACCAGATTTGGTCTTCAGGCAATGCTTGGGTTTGTCGTTTTAACTCAGGGCTTGGTCTAATCCCTTTTACTTCGCCAGGCAAATCAATATTGGTATATTCTCCCATTCCGAATTTTTTATATGTTTCTGATAATGCTTCTATTCCTGTATCCAATCCCATCTTAAAGAAATATAAATTACATGAAGTAACCATTGCATCGTGTAATGTTAATGCCCCATGACCATCTTCTGGTCTTGAGTAGCATTGCCAAACTCTATAGCCAATTTCTTCAGTACCATTGCACAAATAAACTTGATCTTCAGGAGTAATAACTCCATTCTCAATCGCAGCGATAGAAGAAATCGTTTTAAAAGTCGATGCAGGAGCGTATATTTCAGAAATAGCGCGATTTAACATTGGCTTTGCTTCATTGTCTGAAAAATATTCTCTAACTCTTTCTTCAGCAGCATCATCATATTGAGCCAAAGAAAAATCTTGTGGATTATAATACGGTACTGACGCCATCGAAATAATTGCTCCAGTCTTAACATTCATCATGACTGCACTTGAAGCATTGGGTTTAACATCTTGCTTTTCCTTAATTCTTTCTATATTATTCGACAAAGCCTGAAGAGTTGTTTCTTGCATTGATCTATTTAACGTCAAGCGAACTTTATTCCCAACTTGTGGAGAAATTCCTCCGCCACCTTTTACATATTCTAATTCATTATCAGTATTTCGTTGCCAATAACCATACGGAATAGAACCTGGAACGCCATGTAAATAGCGCTCAGCATATAACTCAACTCCACTTTTTCCAACTACGTCATTGAAATTGTAAGACAAATTTTTCAATTGTTGATATTCCTGCTCAGAGATATTTCCAATGTATCCAAGAACATGAGAAAACAATAAACTGTCTTCTGTATATTGTCTTTGTGATGTATCGGCTATCAAAACACCCGCATATTTTTGATTTTGTTCGTTAATCGTATTGACAATGGTCTGGTTAACAGGTCCACCGATGCTAATTGCTTCTCCCTGTAAAAATTGCCAGTTATTTTCCAAGATTAAATATCTCAACTGCATGATTTTAAAGGCTTCTTCCATTGTGTAAATGGTATCACCTGCAGCCTTTATATCTTCAATTTGGAATTTATCATAAAGTAAATATTGATAGAAATCATTCGGATTAGTTTTAACTCGTTGCGTAGGATCATTCGTGTCTTCTTCTAATTTCAAACCGAATAAATCATTATTCTGTTGCCATCTTTCGATTTCAGAAATATCTTTCTTAAAGACAAACTCCATATTATTATTTGATGGGTTATTTTTTGATTCTAAAGAAAGATCAAAATACTGTGTTAGGTTATCGGGTAACGTAACTCCATTATTAATCATTAACTCAGATAATTCGAGTAGCATTTCATTCAAAGCACGGTTTGATAATCCTGCATTACTTAAATACAACATTGGTCTTGTAATTGAATAAGCTAATGTCTCACCATTAATATCGACAATATCCCCTCTTGGAGCTTGTACTGTCATTTGAGCTCGATTACCAACAGTTTCCGGAATTTGATTGACTTGTGTAGAACTCAATTGAAGGATTGAAGTACGCACCAAAATAATCAATAGCATGATGATGATAAAGATACCAATAATTGCATATCTCGAAAAACTATCATTGTTTCTGTTATTTCTATCATTAAATTTATTGAAAATTAGAGATTTCATTTAAAACTCTCCTTACTTCTCAAACGGTCTTCCGCATATACATCTCTCTCTTTTTCTTCATACGGGATCACTTTAAGCATCATATAGCCGATTAAGAAGCTGATACAGGCTGTCATAATTATTAGAGTTATAAAAGAAAAATCCAAAAATGAAAACACCCTAAGAAAAGAAAAAGGAATTTCAAACTGAATTGATAAATTAATCATATTTATAACACTTTCAAGTATTCTAGCAATTACATACACAATAGTGACTTGAGCTGGTAAGAAAATAAGTTTTCGTTGCCATACATTTTGCAAAAAATGATTCGCAAAAAATGAAGTTATCAAACCAATCAAAACACTCATCCCGAGCAGTGGGGAAAATATCCAATCTCGTAGAATAGATAAAACAACAGTTATCAGGAGATACCAATGACCTCCAAATAAAAAAGAGAAGCTCCAAGGCAAAATCAATAATACATCAGGATACTCTTTCAAATTTGGAAAAACCGCTTGAATAATTTGATTCAGAAAAAGTACGATGACAATATAAAGAACTATTTTAATAATTCGGGAAAAAGAATTTGATTTCATACTAATTTGACTCTTCTTCTATCGATGGCTGATCAATAATTTCATTTCCAAACATAACAAAAACAATCTCAGTTGCATTTAATTGAATGGAAGGTTCAACGACTGCCTGACGAAATCCCTCTTCGTCAACAGGCAAAAGTTCAACGATTTTTCCAAGTTCAAGACCATAAGGGAAAATCCCGCCTAATCCACTCGTGAAAATTACATCGCCTACGTTTAATACAGCTGTTTTAGGAATTCCATCTAAAATACATAATGTATCTAATTTATATTTTGCATCACCACGCAAAACGAAAGTTTGTCCCCGATTATTTTCAGCGAAGCAACTCACTGAAAATCCTTCATGTATTAATGGCAAAACTTTAGCACTTAATTCATCTACATTATATATTCTACCAAAGACTTTACCTTCTGAATTAATCACGGGGAATCCTTCTATTTCCTCTAAATTGATTCCATCTTGACTGCCTCGATCAATTCGATAAAGACCAGAATCTAAATTAATCGGCTTTTGCAAAACTCTCGCGGCAACAAACTCTGCATAATTATATCGATTTGATAAATTATATACATCTTTTAATTCATTGTATTCAATAGCAGCTACTTCATTTTCTTTAATTTTCAAGCGAAGATCTACATTCTGTTGTTTTAATTCTTCAATTGTTTTTTCGTATTCAGCATTCTGACGGGCAACTTGGAAGTAATTCTTCACATCATGTCTGATTGATGAAACAAAACGCTCAACAGGCGTGATGATAAATGATAATGGTGTCGTGCTTTTATTTACAATACTCGTAGGTAAAATTGAATAGACCATTAAAATAACTGAAATAATTGTAATAATAAAAACAATTAAAAATCTTTTCCTTCTGCTATTTAACACTTGCTTTCCTCTCTTGTTGGTGCATCATTTATATATAACCTTCAGCTCTCATACTGATGGATTTTTTCACACCGACAATAATATGATCCAAAATAGGCACTCTCAATTCTTGTCCCAAAGAAATGATTTTTTGAGTTGTCAAAATATCTTGTTCTGAAGGACTTGGATCTCCACTTGGATGATTATGTGCGAGAATAATACCTGCTGCATTACTCCGAATTGCTTCTCTAAAAATCTCACGTGCATCAAGCTCAATCGATTTTATATCACCGGTTGTCACTTGAACAACACGAATTAAATCTTGTTTTACATTCAATAATGCAACGTAAAACTCTTCTCTTGGCAAAGATTGCATCAAATTTGCAAAATACAATAAGGCGCTATCTGAAGATCCAATATTTTGTTTTTGATCATGAGCCAGCGCATTGCTCATACGTTTGCCTAGTTCGATCGCTGCCTTCAATCGAATTGCTTTCACTCTACCTATCCCAGAAATTTGCCTTAACTCTTCTAAGCTCGCACTTTCAACGAAAGTAAAACCTCCGAGTAAATTAATAAGTTGTCTAGCCAATTCAACAGACGTTTTTCCATTTTTACCAGATCCGAGAATAATCGCAATCAATTCCGTATCCGATAAGCTCCTCGCACCGAGCATTTCCATTTTTTCATATGGCCGATCATATGCTGGCCATTCGTTCATTCTTAGTGTTTCTTTCATTTTTAATTCCTTTCTCTGACGGAGTAAAGAAATAAATGAAATGAAATTTAATTAATACTCTGCATGTCCTACCGTTCTAGAAAATGGTAGAACGTCTCTAATGTTATTAACACCAGTCAAATACATAATCATGCGTTCAAAACCTAAGCCAAATCCTGCATGGCGAATTGATCCGTATTTTCTTAGCTCTAAATACCAATTATAGTCTTCAACTTCCAGTCCTAATTCATTGATTCTACGAGTCAATAGTTCAAGACTTTCTTCCCTTTGGCTACCACCTATAATTTCACCGACTCCCGGAACAAGACAGTCCATTGCTGCAACTGTTTTACCGTCTTCATTCAATTTCATATAAAAAGCTTTAATATCTTTTGGATAATCAGTTACGAAAACAGGGCCTTTGCACACTTTTTCTGTTAGGTAGCGTTCATGTTCAGTTTGTAAATCAGTTCCCCATGAAACTGGATACTCAAATTTTTGATCAGCTTTCAAGAGCTCTTCAATAGCTTCCGTATAAGTCATATAAGCAAATTTACTATTCAAAACAAGCTCTAAGCGATTGAGTAATGTTTTGTCAACAAATTGATTGAAAAATTCCATTTCCTCAGGGCATTTTTCAAGAACATGGCGAATAATTGCCTTAATCATATTTTCAGCCAAATTCGCACAATCTTTAAGATCTGCAAATGCAATTTCCGGCTCAATCATCCAGAATTCTGCTGCATGTCTAGCAGTATTCGATTTTTCAGCACGGAAAGTCGGCCCGAATGTATAGATATTTCGGAAAGCCATCGCATATGCTTCACCAGCTAATTGTCCACTAACAGTCAAATGTGTTTTTCCACCAAAGAAATCTTGTTTATAATCAATATTCCCCTCTTCATCCAATGGAGGATTTGCCGGATCTATTGTCGTTACTTGGAACATTTCTCCTGCACCTTCCGCATCGCTAGATGTGATAATCGGCGTATTTACATAGACGAAATCTTGTTCGTTAAAAAATTTATGAATAGCAAAGGCAGCTTCTGAGCGCACTCTAAAAACAGCAGAGAAAAGATTTGTTCTCGGTCTTAAATGTGAAATTGTTCTTAAAAATTCTGGCGAATGACGTTTTGGTTGTAAAGGATAATCTTCTGGAGAATTTCCTTCCACAATGATTGATTTTGCTTTCATTTCAAACGGTTGTTTCGCTTCAGGAGTTAACACAATTGTTCCGCTAATCGTTAACGAAGCACCATTACCTGTTCTTGCAATTTCATCATAATTATCGATATGCTCTCTTTCAAAGACAACTTGAATCGGTTTAAAAAAAGTCCCATCGTTCAATGTGATAAAGCCAAATTGTTTTTGATCACGAATCGTACGTATCCAACCACCTATGGTAACTTCTTGACCAGCGTATTTATCTATATCCCGAAAAATTTCTCGAATTAACGTATATTCCATCTTCTACCTCACTAATCTATTCTTACAGCCTCTGAAAATGAAGAATTAATTATTTGCCACAGCACTTTTTATATTTTTTCCCACTACCACATGGGCATGGATCATTTCGTCCAATTTTTTCTGATCTAACAATTTTGGACTGTCTCCATTCATAAACCATTTCTTGTTGTTTTTCTGGCTTTATAATTTCATCCCATGAATCAATTGTGTATAACCAATCTGCTTTTGCTTCATGCATCGCGATAAACAATTTTTCATAATCTATATCTAATTTTAATTCAGATTCATCATTTAATTCTTCTAAATTTAATTCTTCTTTCAAACTTCCGTTCAAACCTTCAAGGAAACCAACAAAAATAACCGGCTTATTCTTGAACCCTAATAGTTCTTGGACTTCTGTGAATTTACCTGAAATTGTTTCCTTATGATTTTCCAAAATTTTCTCATAAGCAGCTGTCTCTAATTGATAATATAATTCTATTTCAGACATATTCTTTTGTTGACTTTGTTGATCTTGGAACATTTCGCTCCATTGTTTAAGATATGAACTCATATATTTATTCCTTCCTTGTATCTACAATTCTTTTATTATAATCTAGTTCTATTTTTTACGTCAATGAAAGTCATTCAACAAAATAAACTCGTCTTTATTGAAAAACTAAACATGATTCAATGAGCAAGGTTTCAAAAGAGAGTCGATCATTCATCATTCCTTTTTTCACTTTCCAATCTGACTGAAATGTTAAAGAAAATAAATATTCAAGCTCTTCTATTTTTAAGTGTCTCGATTGCCCAATTAGTCGTTTTGCAATTGACGGATATAACTTTAATACTTTCACTAATTCTTTATCATTACCTAGCTCTTTTGCACAAAGTAATTGTTTTAGATGGCGAGAATACATATATCGAATCAGAGGAAGAGGCTCTTTTTGAGCTAGTAAAGTATCTAAAATGGTTAAAGCTTTCTTTGAATTTCCTGCAGACATTGCATCTGTTAAATCAAATATATTCCCCCTCAAATCAGCCTTACACACTTCATCAATCATTTCTATATCAATGCCTTCCGCTTTGATATACTGGGCATAAAGTAAAACCTTGGAAAATTCTTTCTCGATTTGGGCCATATCTGCTTCGCATCGATCTATCAAACCTTCAGCGGCTTCTCTGGTAATTCGTAATTCCTTCTTCTGGGCTAGAACTTGGAGCCATTGTCGAAGAACTGAAAGATCTTCTTTATTCACTTCTGCGATTAGGCCATCCGCATCCGACCATTTCTCTAGTAATTTCTTGCGGCGATTATCAATTGAATTTTCGGTGATGATTAAACAACAATACTGGTTTAGCAAAGGAAAAATCGATTCAAATTGAGTAATCATCTCTTTATGTTTTTCGCTATTGCCTTTGTCAGACTTTTGGAAAATTTGTGGATTTTCAACCAGAATAACTTTTCGCTCTGATAAAAAAGCTGGTGTTTGAACTTCTTGCTTAATTCGCTCGATTTGTGATTGATCAATTAATTTGTCCATTTTTAATTTAATTAAATCAACATCTTGCATTTCTTTACTCACAAAATGATTCACTAATTGATGGACTAATTGCGTAATTAAGTATTTTTCTTCACCGTAAAACAAATAAGCATGATGAAAATTATTATTATTTATTTCTTGTTTAACTAATCTATAATTTAATGTATTCATCTTTCATCACTCTAAATAAGTTGATACTTCCCAAGAATTATTTATTAATTCTAACACAATTGCCCCGTTTTTATCTGTCCTTTTCATTTCAATATGATGTTTTTTTAATCTTTCTAACACCTCCTTATTCGGATGTCCATAAAAATTTCGACCTACTGAGATAATTCCTAATGTTGGATTTGTTGCCGACAAAAACGCATTAGAAGTCGAACCTTTTGAGCCATGATGAGAAATCTTCAAAATATCAGTAAATGATAATTCGGGATTTCTGATTAATTTTTCTTCCACTTTATCTGTTATATCCCCTGTAAACAGAATAGATAACCCTTCAATATTTAATCTAAATGTAAAACTCTGATCATTTGAATTTTGATGATATAAATTAAATTTATCAGGTGATAAAATTTTCGCATTTAGATTTAATTTGGAAAAGTGAAGAATATCCCCTGCTTTTTTCTCATGGAAAATAATTTGATTATTTTTGATTAATTCTCTCAACCTAGTTTGCAAATAATCAGAATCTCTTTGCGCATAAAGTATGCCCTCCGGCAGAATCAACTCGTTCACCATGTTCATTTCAAGTAACTCATAAACACCTCCACAATGATCAATATCTAAATGACTCAATATTGCATAATCGATTTGAGAGATACCATAATGTTTTAACGCAGGAATGATAACATGATATCCATTACCTATATTCCCTCCATCAATAAGTAATGTTCTCTTATCAGGAGAAATAATCAAACAACTATCTCCTTGTCCGACATCTAGAAATATAACTTTCCATTCGAACTGATACTGCCAAGAAAAAAACGTCAAACATAGGGCGATAATATAGACGATTAATTTTTTATTGACAATATAAAAACTACGATTTTTTAAGGAAATAGTCTGAAAAAATTTAATCAAGTAAAATATTCCTGAAAAAATTAATATAATCAAAATGATTTGACTCAATACATTTGCGTAATTCATCTGAAACAAACGATTTATTTTAGATAATCCTATTTTTTTAATCACAAATAGCAACAATGAATAATATGACTTAATAACAGATTTCAATAGAAATATCTCAAGAGAAAAGATTGCTGTAAATAAGTAACGAATCATCAATACATAGCCACTCATAAACGCGATACAGAACGGAATCGTCACAATGGTATTTAGTAAAAAAGTAGAAAGAACGGATTGATTAAATGTCAGCATGAGAAATGGAAATAAAAGTATTTGCACAATAAAGTTGAGCGCAATTGAGAATAGTATCTTTGATTTAGAAAAAATTTGTATACTTTGTAGACGTGGAGAGACGATATAAATTAAAAAGCTTATGCCAAAGCTTAACTGAAATCCTAGTTGTATAGCTAAAAATGGCGATACAAAAAGACAAATAAGCATTGCAAGTAACATTGAGTCTTTTTTAGAAATAAAAATATGCTTTTTCAAGGCTAGATTTTGAATAAAAAATTGTAAACTTGCACGTACTAAGCCAATCGGATAATCACTAATCCATAAAAACAACAATATTAAAGCAAACATACTCAAAAGCATGGCATTACTTTTCTTTTTCTTTTTGGAAATCAATTTGGTAAATGGAAATAGAAACAACTCAAAGTGAAAACCTGAAACAGCCAATACATGTTGTAAGCCTAAGCCAGAAAAAAACTGTTTCCAATCGTCCTTCATAAAATGCTTCTGTCCAAAGCAAAAGCTTAATATAAAATCTGCTATTTCTTGGTTGAAAGAAAGTTTTAACCATTCATTGAAGCTATTTAAATGCTGTTGTTTAATGCTATGGACCCGCGACCACTTAGAATATTGCATCTTTGCTTGCACAGGTTTGGCAATTGCAAAACAATTTTGATTTGCAAGAAATTTTGCCTGATTATATCCTCCAGGATTCCTCGACTCTTGTGGCTTTTCTATTTCAAATTCCCCCTCAATTTTCGATGGCACCATTTCATTTCTGTCAATCCATACTACAAACCTCATTCCTGTCTTATCTTGATACATCACGAGGTATTTATTTTTTCCTATTTGAACAATCGATTTTCGAGATAAAGAAAGAAAGATTTTCTGTTCGAAATAATGATTCACATTTTGAGCTGCTTCCTGTTTCACAATAATGATTTGCGTAAAAATGATTATTAGGAAAACAAGGATAAAATAAAACCAGCGATTTTTTGCAGATAATAGATCGAATGTAAAAATGATTGCTGAAATAAATAATCCAAACATGATATACCATAGCATTAGGTTTTTAATCGCTAACATAATACATACAATCATGAAAAAACTAGCTTGGACTATACCAAACTTTTTCCAATCAAAAACAAAACTGATAATCCTCTTAAAATATGAAAAGTTCATAAGCAAATTATCAGTCTTGATAAATATTTATTTCTTATTTTTTTCTTGAAAAATGAGAAAAACGAAGAAATGATTATTCAAGAATTGTTTCGATTACTGATCGTATTTGATCAAAGCCTGTTTTTTTCTCTGATGAAGTCACGATTGGCTGAAAATCTTCCCCTAATGTATCAGCAAGAAATTCTTTAATCATGTTGAGTTGAGGTTTAATTTTCGTTTTTTTCAATTTGTCTGATTTGGTTAAAACAATTGCATATGGAATACCTGAATGTGCCAACCAGTCAAGCATTGAAATATCATCTTGGGTTGGTTTATGTCTAATATCCAAAAGTTGAATCATCAAGTGAATGGTTTCATTTTCGATATAGTCATTCGTCAAGTTAGAAAATTTTTGTTTTTCTTTTTGCGATACTTTTGCATAACCATAACCAGGTAAATCAACCAAATTGAATTTTTCATCAATATTATAAAAAATAATTTGTCTAGTTTTTCCTGGACTTTGGCTCGTCCTAGCAAGATTTTTTTTGTTGCATAATGCATTAATCAGCGAAGATTTTCCCACATTTGATTTTCCGGCAATTGCAATTCTTGGTAAATTATTCTGTGGAAATTGCTTTTTCTGCCCTGCTACTTGTTCTAATTTCGCATTTTGATAATTAATTTTCATTTATTTTGTATCCCTTCTTAATCATTGTTATAATAGCTTTACTTGGCAAAGTAAACAAGCGAGGTATTTATGGAAAAACCAAATCAGGATTCTCCAATATCTTCTCAAGCGGAGATGTTGGTACTAAGAAATTATGAAGAAAGAATTTTGAAACCCATTGCGCCAATTGCAATCATTAGTGCCCAGATGGATTCCGCTTTTTCTGATGCTGTCAATTTCCACTTAAGAAATCGCAGATCAAAAACGATTGAGGAATTTCCTGAGCAAAAGGACTTTCCAGGCTATTATCGAGCAGATTATCGTATCGATGTTAACTTAGACCGCTATTCATCAGGTGAAGGACATGCGCGCTTACTAGATTCAGTAAGAGGTCATGACCTTTTTATTTTGACTGATGTTTTGAATTATGGTCAATTTTATCAACGATTTAATCAAACAGTCTCGATTAGTCCAGATGAACATTTTGAAGATTTATGCCGAATCATTGCAGCTGCTCATGGTGTCGCAAAACGAATCAATGTGATTATGCCTTATTTGTATGAAGGTAGACGTTATCGCAGAGCTTATCGAGAATCTTTAGATTGTGCAGTTATGCTGAAACGTTTATTTGAACTCGGAATTGATAATTTCATGACCTTTGATGCACATGATGATCGAATCGCAAATGCAGTACCGAGAAGAAATTTCGAATCCGTTCAAACTTCTTTACAACTTATTGAGGCATTATTAGAAGATTATGATGATTTAAAAATTGATAAAGATAATTTTATGATTGTCAGTGCGGATGAAGCTTCTATCAAACGCTGCATCTATTATGCTTCTCTCATGAAAGTTCCTCTTGGAATTTTCTATCGTCGATATGATCCTCGTCTACTCGATGAAGGTGAATACACGGCTCAATATTTAAAAACAAATGCCACCAAATTATTCCTTGGTGAAAACATCGAAGGCAAAGATATTTTGATTGTTGACGATATGATTGACACTGGTAAAACAGTTCTCGAAGGAGCAGCAATGCTTAAAGCTCAAGGAGCGAAAAGAGTTTTTGTTGCAGTTTCTTTTGCACAATTCTCAAAAGGATTTGAAAAGTTTAATCAAGCCTATGAAATGGGAACTATCACCAAAGTATTCGCAACGAATTTAGCTTATCGCTCACCTGTTTTACTTAATACAAAGTGGTATCGCGATGTTAATTTATCTAAATACTTAGCATTATTGATTGATGGCTATAATCATAATGCTGCATTGACTAATATTATTAGCCCAACAACTCGAATCGAAGAATTACTAGACGCATATAAAGGAGATATTCATGGTAAAGAATAATCACACATTCAATCCGGAAGATAAAGATTATTATCGCTACGATCAATATGGTGATAATCCAATGCCGGCAGATGCCCCTGTTGGCATCATCTCATTAATTGGAGCAAAAGATTTCGGAGCGAAAGTGAATCAACATTTGATTGATCGACGCAAAGAATATCTTGAAACTTCTATTGAAACAATTAATACCCCAGGTTTTTTAAGAGACGATTATGAAATTAAAGCTGATGCAGTCCGTTTTTCCACTGGCGAAGGAAAAGGTGTTTTAAATCAAACAGTTCGTGGACATGATTTATATATAATTTGCGATGTAACAAATTATAGTTGCACTTATAAAATGCGCGGATTAACAAATCATTTTAGTCCAGATGATCATTATCAAGACTTAAAGAGAATTATTTTAGCTGCTTCAGGACAAGCTAGAAGAATCAATGTCATCATGCCTTTCCTATATGAAAGCCGTCAGCATCGTCGAACTGGTAGAGAATCTTTGGATTGTGCATATATGCTTGAGGATATTTTTGATTTAGGTATTAGTAACTTCATCACCTTTGATGCGCATGATGATCGTGTCGCCAATGCTGTCCCAACCTCAAGTTTTGAATCAATTCCTTCTACTTATCAGATTTTAAAAGCGTTAATTCGTTCTATTCCGGATATCAAAATCAATGCTGATTCACTAATGATTGTCAGTCCTGACGAAGGAGCAATTGGAAGATCGATGTATTATGCTTCCATGCTAAATGTTCCACTCGGCACATTCTATAAACGCAGGGATTATTCTCAAGTCATTGACGGTAGAAATCCAATTATTGCTCATGAATTCTTAGGTGACTCTGTTGAAGGTTATGATGTTGTCATCGTTGATGATATGCTTTCTTCCGGAGAATCGATGCTTGATTTAGCCAAATCATTGAAACAAAAAGGTGCAAATCGTATTATCTGTGCAACAACATTTGGCCTTTTCACAAACGGAATTCAAGAGTTCGACAATTACTATGAAAAAGGATTAATCGATCGAGTGATTGCTACTAACCTGACATATTTACCAGATGAAGTAAAAAATGCACCTTGGTTTGTTGAGGCTGATATGACCAAATTCGTTGCTTTACTGATAGATGCAATGAATCATAATGCTTCTATGGGTAGCTTAATTACACCAACCAATAAGATTAGCAAATTGTTAAATAAACTAAACAAATAATAAATTGTATGTAAAAGCAAAATAGCTTGTTCAAAATCCTGAACAAGCTATTTTTTTATTTGCAATTATTGAAATTACGCTAATTCTGAAGCTGCCTCTTCATCTAAGACAACAATAACATCGCGATGCAGCTGTAAAATAGAGGCTGGTACTTGAGGAGTTACTGGACCTTGTAATGCTTGTTTGACCACCTCCGCTTTGGATTTGCCTGAAACAACAAATAAAATTCTTTGCGCCTGCATTATTGACATATAACCCATAGTAATCGCTTGTCTTGGCACTTCATCCGCAGATGCAAAAAATCTGGAATTGGCATCAATGGTTGGTTGTTGCAAATCAACGACATTCGTACTTACAACAAAAGAATCATTCGGTTCATTGAAACCAATATGTCCATCTGACCCCATTCCTAACAATTGTAAATCAATATGTCCAGCTGCTTTGATTTTTTCATCATAGGATTTACATTCAGTTAATTCATCTTCTGCTTTTCCATTTGGAACATGTGTATTTTCCATTGGAATATTAATATGATTAAATAGCTGATGATTCATAAAATGACGATAACTTTGATTATGGTCAGCTTCTAGACCAATGTATTCGTCCAAATTAAAGGTTTTGACTTCGCTAAAATCTAAGTTTTCTTCTTTGCATTGACGAATCAATTCTTGATAGGCACCAATCGGTGTTGAACCAGTTGCAAGTCCAATGACTGAATCACTTTTGAGTCGAACTTGACTTGCAATAATATTCGCAGCATATTTGCTCAACTCGTCATAATCCTTTGTAACGATAATTCTCATTTTTATTCCTCCTCTATATCTTCTGTGTCGATAACAGAGCTTTTTCGCAACAAGAATAAAGTCCAGAATGTAATCATGAATATTAATAATTCAATTCCAGTTAAGAGTCCGAATGTCTCTAATTTATTCCCTGAAAGGAAAACGTTGAGCAATATTATCGCCACAATGCATAAAGAATAAATCAAAAATTTTCCTAAGGGATTATAACGAAAAAATACCAAAACAGTGTGAAAAGCGGTTGTGCTTTGCCCATCATTTTGCAATTTCTTCTGTTCTTTTCCCGTGGTCTTTTTTGAAGTACCCTTTTTACTTGTTTTAGATTTACCAGTTTGATTCTTCATAAATTACTTTATTTCTTCATTCTCCTTTTATTTAATTTAACAATATAATTCATAACTAATCAATAGTCATTCTCAATTTTTTCTGGCAATAAAGGTTTGACGAAATAAGTTTTAAAGTGAGTGTAGATGACCATTCCTGGTTTGGCACCTTTGGGCTTTTTGACGTATTTTGCCAAACAAGAATCCACTGCAATATTACCGCCAAAACCACTTTTAATTTTATTGCTTTCACTATACCAGGCAGCAATTTGAGCTGCTTTCTCTATGTGCTCATTTTCTATTTCAATGCCATCTTCTGCTTTTAAAATGACATGCGTTCCTGCTATGTCCTTAGCGTGGAACCATAAATCGTCATCATCTGCAATGCGCATTGATAATTCATCATTTTGCAAATTATTCCTTCCGGCAAGAGCAATGATTCCTTTATCTAATAAAAATTCTCGGAATGGCAATGACTCTTCCTTCTTCACTTTTTCTTTCTTCTTTTTATTCTGTTGCTTTTTTTGTAAATATTTTTTGCTTTTTTTACCAGGCTTTCCTGGGTTTAATGCGCTTTTTAGAATATGTTTCTCATTCTGCGCATCATTACTTCGCTTCTCTTTCTCCGGTTTTTCTACACTTTTTATTTCTTGTTGAATAGCTTTTAAGTCTGAAATATTTTCTGCTTTATCGAGAGCTGTCCGCAATGAATAGAGCCATTGTATTTCTGCTTTATCCTCTTCTAACAACTTCGTAGAACTTACTAATTTAGATTGCGCTTTGCGATACTTTTTGAAAAACACTGCAGCATTATCTGCTGGTGTCAAATGTGATTTGAGAGGAATTTTTAATTCTTTCTGTTCAGGATCAAAATAATCAATCAGCACTACCTCTTCAGCTCCATCTTTCACTAGATAGAGTTGAGAATTTAATAACTCACCCATGTTTTTGAAGTATTCTGCTTTTTGACCCTCTTCATAATCTTTTTGATGATAATCTAATTTCTTCTGCACATGTTGAACTGTCTGATTAATTAATCGTTCAAGGTCCGCTTTTCTCTGTGAGAAAACTTTCACTTCATCTTGTAATAAATAGAACACATCCATTGCCATTGAAAATGAATCTATTTTTTTATAAAAAGGCTGTCTCGGGAGCAAAAACGCATGAAAATCAAAAGGTTCTGTATCATTTTCTCCTTTGAAATAGAGCGTTGGACAGTCAGCTCCTATAAAAAACATTTCAGCAATTTTATAGAAAGACTTACTGAGTATTTTCTTCTGTTCGATGCTAAGTTGATCAACATGCAAACGAGAATCTAAGCCTGAATCATCAACAATCGATCTAGCAATTAAAGGAGAAAATCCTAGTACATAATTCAAAAGACAGCGCTCTAAGTTTAATGCATTTTCATGTTCATTTAAGCATGGTAAAATTTCATTTTCATTAGACAGAATCTGTTCAAGTGTCAATTTATTTTGCGCAGGTGGTAAATCATAAACTCTAGCAGGCATAATTTCACGTTTGCTAGAAATTTCTTGATCAACATGAATCAAAGCGTCATGAATTTTATTTTCCTCATTTAAGAAAATGATATTCGAATATCTACCCATTATTTCTGCAACTAATGTTTTTATGACTGAATCACCTAATTCATTCTTCGTCGCAAATCTGAAAAGAAATACTCGTTCATAGTCTGGTTGTTCAATATCAATTAAAGTTGCTCCAACGAGATGTTTTCTTAACATCATACAAAATGATGGCGGCATTTGAGGATTTGAAAATTCACGACTCGTCAAAAAAATTCGCGGGGATGCCGGATTTGCTGAAATCAGCAATTTCTTCATGACTCGATTTGTTCTAAAATGCAATAAAATTGTAAAGCGATTCGGCTGGTAAACTTTATCGATTTTCGCATCTTTTAGTTCATAAATTAATTCCTTTGCTAAAAACTTTGAACTAATTCCATCTAAAGGCATACAACTCGCCCTTCTTGTAATTGATTTTTTAGATTCTGAGGAATTTCGTAACTAGCTTGCTGTTTCACGATTTTCTTTTGGAAATCAGAATCCGCTAATGAAATCGCGCAACCACAGTATTTTTGGCGATATAATCCATCTTCTCTAGCCATTTGTTGGCCTTTTCTAAAGCCTTCTGTAAAATCGACTTCTAAGTAGGAAACACCAAATTTTTCAGCATTTCGCTTTCCCGCTGCGTGTATTAAATCATGTTTTTGATATGGGCTGACTAACAAAGTCGTTGTAAAAACATCAAAATCATTCTCTTTCGCATATTCTGCTACTCGTTCAAAACGATGATCATAACAAAATGCACAACGTTCAATCGTACGACCGTAGGAACACCATGTTCTAGGATCACATTTCTCTTCAACTAATATCGGTAGTTTGCGAATTTCAGCTAAACGCATCGCGCCTTCTAAACGGCGATACCACTCTTTCTCAGGTTGAATATTAGGATTATAAAAATACAAAGTAATGTCATATTTTTCATAGGACTTTAACAACTCTGTAGGATATTCTCCACAAGGTCCACAACACAAATGCAATAACATTTTTTCTACTTTATCACTCATTAACTTTATTCCTTTTCTTCTAATTCCATTTGTTGTAGCAACATGTTATTTTTACTATTTACGGGAGGTGTCATGTGCAAATGCTCCCAACCATATTTTGTTAAAATTCTACCACGAGGTGTTTTAGCGATAAAGCCTAATTGCATTAAATACGGTTCACAAACATCTTCGATGGTTTTTGCATCTTCACCAGTCATTGCAGCCAAAGTATCAAGTCCAACAGGCCCTCCTCCAAACGTTTCAGCCATCGCTAGCATTAAATTTCTGTCCGTATTGTCAAGGCCACGTTCATCTATCTCCAAGGCCTTCAATCCTTTACTAACCACATCAACATCAATGATACCAGTACCCTTTACCTCTGCAAAATCTCGCATTCGGCGCAATAAACGAATTGCAATTCTCGGCGTACCTCGGCATCTTGCGGACAACATTTCTAATCCTTCTTTATCCATCTTTACATCCATTAGCTCTGCATTATGAGCTAATATTTTTGCAACTTCTTGTGGTGAATAAAGCTCAAGTCGATGAATCATACCAAAACGATCGCGCAGAGGTGCACTCAAAGAACCCGCTCTCGTCGTAGCGCCAATCAGTGTAAATTGCGGCAAATCTAAACGAATAGATCTAGCACTTGGTCCTTTACCGATGATAATATCAACAATGTAGTCTTCCATCGCAGGATATAAAATTTCTTCAACTTGATAATTCAAACGATGAATTTCATCAATGAATAACACATCATTCGGTTGAAGATTCGTTAGCAGAGCAACCAAATCACCTTGGCGCTCTATCGCTGGCCCAGAGGTGACTCGAATATTAGAATTCATACTTTGGGCAATTATCCCTGCCAACGTTGTTTTTCCAAGTCCTGGAGGACCATAAAGCAACACATGATCTAAAGATTCTCCTCTTTTTTTTGCTGCCTCGATAAAAACTTTTAGGTTTTCTTTGATTTTATTTTGGCCATAAAAATGCTCAAACGTCAAAGGTCTCAAGGCACCTTCACCTGCATCATCCGCTCTTATCTCACGGTCAACAATTCTAGGTTCATCCATTTCTATATCGAAATCTTGATTAAAAATACTATAAAAACCATCTTCACTCATTAATGATCATCCCTTTATATGAATTTTTCATTCTTATAAACGCACCAAAAATTTAAGTGCATTTTTCAATAATGCTTCAAGTGTCACTTCTTGCTCATTGTTCTGCATATCCGAAATAGCTTTTGCAACAGCCTGCTCTGCTTCTCTTTCTCCATAACCAAGAACCACCAATGCTGCAATCGCCTCATTTCTCGCCCCAACAAAACCTTGTTGTACAATTGAGTTATTGAACTCTTCGTTTTCTTTCTGTACCTTTTCAATTGCGGGCATAGATTTTTTGAGCTTATCTTTTAATTCAAGAATAATACGCTGCGCACCTTTTTTACCAATGCCTTTAATTCTAGTTAAAATTTCATAATTATCATTCAATACAGCAAGTGCAAAAGCATCTGAGCTTATATTGGCTACAATCGTTCCTGCTACTTTCGGCCCGATACCACTAACTGTAATTAATAGTTCAAATAAACTTTTCATTTCTTGACTTGGAAAACCAAATAATGAAATTTCATTTTCACGCACATTCATATATGTCCATACTTTTGCTTCTTCTCCAATGGGAGGAAATTGTGCAGCTAATGCCGCATCACAATTAATTTGAAAACCTACTCCTTGAACAGAAATGATAAAATTCTCTGGATTTTTCTGAATGATCTTTCCTTCTATATAAGCTAACATTTACAAATCTTCCTTATCTTATTTTTGATATCCACCAACGGCTAGTGAATCCAATCGATTACCGCTATGCGCATGACAAATAGCAATGGCTATCGCATCCGCGACATCATCTGGTTTTGGAATTGTCTTTAATTTCAAAAAGATTTTTACCATTTCTTGCACTTGTGCTTTCTCCGCTAAGCCATATCCTGTTACTGCTAATTTCACCTGTTTTGGCGTATATTCAAAAACAGGAATTCCTGCACTTGCAGCCGTCACCACAGCAACACCTCTCGCTTGAGCTGTGCCAATTGCTGTTGTTGTATTTCGACTAAAGAATAGTTCTTCAATCGCCATCACCTCTGGCTGATAATGCTCAATCAATTGTTCTAAACTTTGTTTAATGACTAAAAGCCGATTCGGGAAATATGATTTCGCCTTTGTTTTAATCATGCCATAATCTAATACTTTGAACTTATTATCTGTATAGTCTATCAATGCATATCCAGTAATGGCATAACCTGGATCAATCCCTAGAATAATCATATTCGTCCTTCACAATCAAACATTTGTTCTTATTTTAACATAATATTTTTCAAATCAGAATTTTTTATATAGAATTTTAATATGTTATCTTAAATAGTAGAAATTCAACGAAATGAGATATTATGGAAAAAAAGAAATTAGAACCAAATAGAGGTTATTTCTCTCTTAATAAAAAACAAAAGGCAATTCGCCGACAATCATGGATTAGAATTATCAAATCCTTTATTCTGCGTGGGCCTGAAAAATGGAGAGGTAAAAGCGCAGGTCGTATTTGGGATTATGTCATCGACTATGTACTGCTAACAACACACTATGATTTATTTGGACAAGCAGCCTCTGTTGTTTACTATTTGTTGTTGACTTTTTTCCCAATTCTGATTTTAACAATGTATTTCATCTCAATTCTAACCAGAAATCTAGATTTATCTCCTGATACAATCATGATGATTAGATCATTTTTGCCAGAACCAATCCTTAATATTGTAACTGGTTTATCAACAGATATTATCGCCCCCATATCTAGGTTTTCTTTGGTGGCTTCATTTGCCACAACTTTGTGGGCAGCTAGTAAAGGTGTTGGTCAAGTATTTCAGGGAATTGCAAGAATTTATCCTAAAAAAGAAAAAGGATTATCTTTATCTAATCGTGCTGCGGCAATTATTTTAACCATCTTTATTTTCATCCTATTGGGATTAGCCACGTTAATAATGAGTTTCGGACGTGTTGTTTTTCATTTCATTATGACTCATTTGACGTTTATAAGGTTCAATAGAAGTTTAATTGATATCAGCACCTATGGAATCGGATTTTTATTGATTTTTGCAATTCTATTTATTTTATATTTTATTTCAACAAAAAGATCGCCTGAAAAAATACCGAAAGTGCCTGGAGCATTGTTCGCTACAATTGCTTGGGTTGCTTTATCTTTCTTTTACTCGATATATATTGCAAGCAAAGCAAATTTAGACAGCTTATATGGAGGATTAGCAAACATTATCATATTAATGCTATGGTTAAACTTCACCGTGCAAATTATTCTATTTGGGGCTTTGATTAATTATCAAATAGCTTGGTATCGCAAGCAAAACAAGCATGATTATCTAATTTTGAATGAGACAATCAAAGAAATAGGCGATGACGAAAATCCATTCCATCATCTAAAGAAAGAGAATTTAAAATAGCTCATTTTTCTGTCTTGTGTTTCAAATCATCAGTATCAAGGAGAATTGTAAACGGACCATCATTCAGAAGTTCTACTTTCATATCTGCACCAAACTCACCATGTTGGCAGTTAGGAAATTCCTGTTTTGCCAGATTGAGAACATATTCATACAACTCTTCTCCTAGAGCTGCTGAAGCAGAATTGGTGAAACTTGGCCGATTCCCTTTGCGACAGTCTGCGTAAAGTGTAAATTGAGAAATGATAAGAATATTCCCATCGATGGTTTTGAGATTTAGATTCGTTTTTCCATTTTCATCCGCAAATATTCTCATATTTGATATTTTTTTCCAAAGTAAATCCGCCTCACTTTTTGTATCCTCTTTTCCTACTCCAAGAAATACTAAGAGACCTTCCTTAATTTCTCCAATAATTTTTTGATTAACTGTAACACTAGCTTTTCTTACTCTTTGTACAACTGCTCTCATCATCTTTCCTTCTTTATCGAATTATTCTACTTGTGACATAGACTAGAATATTCTACTATAAGTAAAGAATAGCGTCATTTTATAAAACAAAGAAAGTTTACAGGATGAAAAAAGAAACCTCAATTTTCACGAATGTACTCGCTTTTATTATCACCTTAATATTAGCATTAATTCTGCTGTTCGTTATTTTAGGTAATCCATTCTCTGCAAAAAAAAATAATTTCGAAATGTCTTCAGTTACACAAAAAGTATCAAATCTAGCTGAGTCCAGTTCACAGACAAAAATTGGGCAATCCACATCATCAATCGTAACATCGATGCCAGAAACTGAATCATATCAGGCAAAGTCCTTCTCGACAACTCACACTGAGGAAGAAGAAAAAGGAGTTTCCATAGAGCGACTAAATCAGATGGTTACAAATGTCATTGAACCTACTTATGAGAATTTTAATGGAACGGTTCAAATAGCATTCAAAGAGTTAAATCATGACTTTATGTACTCAAATTATGATGAGAATGTATTTTTATATCCCGCAAGCCTTCCAAAGTTATTTATGATGTCCTACATCTATCACTTAGAAGATAAAGGTGTGTTAGAAATCACTGATGAAGTTTTTACTTTGATTGATGGCATGATTGTTTATAGTTATAACCATTCTTATAATGAGCTTTTGATAATAGCAGCGAATGCTTTGAATGGGAAAAACCCATTTACAGAACTAGACACATTTTTAGATAAATATGGATTTAATGATACAATTCTTCACTCCTATTATTCCATTTCAGGTCAATATGAAGTTTTGTTAGCTCCATTCTTAAGTGACTTTACATTTCAGACAACCGTTGATGATATCGCATTATTCTACGAACTATTATACAAAGAAAATTTAGTTAGTGCAGAGTCCTCAAAAGCAATGCTTGAAATTCTTGAAAAACAAAGTAGAACTTCAAAAATCCCTGCTCTATTGCCCGAGCATGTCATTTTTTATAATAAAACAGGAGAACTTGATTATTTTACACATGATAGCGCACTCATTCTTTCTCCTAATGCTGATTATATTTTGGTAATCATGACCGCTGCAGAATATGATGCTTATCAAAACGAGTTGGCAATTCAAGAAATTTCCTATAACATATATAACTTTCTCAATCCTTGATTGGAGTTTTTTTAATGAATCAAGCATCTTTTTATAAAAAAATATTACTTTGTTTTTTAATTTGCAGTCAATTATTTTTAGTATCATGTCAATCCAGAAAATCAACGATCGACTTTTCCAAACAAAACCGAGAAAAGCCAATCGAAACGACTGAAAAAACAGAAAATACCTCCGAAACTTTTCAAGAACCAGAACAGACAAACACTTCTGTATACACACTTCCTGCTCGGTCAGATCAAATCGAAGTAACTGTTTCTGAAACATCGATATTGGAAAGCGAGCAATTGAAAAACACTAAAATTTCAAAAACAGAGTTGCCAGAAAACACCGAAATAAAAGAAACAGAAATTTTGGAATCAGAGAGTTCATCAAGTGATCAAACGAATGTTCAAGCACCTGTATCTGATTCTATTAAAAATATTATCGATACTTATATTGCCGAATATCCTGGAATCATGTACGTTTCATTCAAAAATTTGACTTCTGGTCAGGAGTATATTTATTCAGAAGAAGCTGTTTATGCTGCTAGCCTATCTAAATTATTTATGATGGGAACAGTTTACGATGCAATTGAAAACGGAATCATCGAATATTCCCCTGCAGTTGAACAGTACTTGGAAATCATGATAACCATCAGCGACAATAATGCATATAATCAATTTGTCTTCATGCTACAGGAAGCAATTCCTGATCGAAATGTCTTTTTGCTTTTAGATGAATTTTGCGCAAAATACGGTTTCTCCGACACGATAATTCATAATCTATTGCAATTGCCTGGTGATAGCTATTATCGATATCCAACGGACCATGTTCTCGTTACAAGTGCGCGAGATGTCGGACGATTTTTAGATTTAGTATATCGAGGCGAAATGATCAACCCCGAAGTTTCGGAAGAAATGCTTGGTAGACTTAGAAGACAGCAACGTTTAGGTAAAATTCCAGCACTTCTTCCAGCTGATGCTGTAACCGCAAACAAAACCGGTGAAAGAGATTATTACAGCCATGACTCAGCTATTATTGTCAGCCCAAAAGCAGATTATGTACTTGTCGTAATGACAGATGCAGCTCCTGCAGGGGTAATGGGAGATGGCTATATTCAGAGTTTGTCATTAGATATTTACAACGAATTAAATAAATGATTTCAGTGATAAAAGTTTTGGTTCGTCACTACTCGATTTTACATAGTATTAGTGACAATT
>CAYFSZ010000003.1:0-45645 GCA_964346085.1 uncultured Mageeibacillus sp.
TTAACCTTTTTTGCTTTTTTATTCCTCTTTAACACTGGTGCCGGGCGTTTTATTGTTGAATTTTCATCAATGGCTATATTTACATTATATTTCAATTGTATTTGCACTCAACGCAGCTCCAATTGCAGTCGCATATTTTGCATTTTCTGGCATGAGAATGTTCATCTTATACATATCCGCAAATTGTGCTAATGTTTCTCTGCCTTGTTCAATATCGATAACCGATCCAACAAATACAATATTATTCGTTCGTTTTAACTTTGCTGCTAGGACTGCAGATGTTCCTATTGATTGAAAAACCATGTTTATGATTCCCTTGGCCAAATCTTCATTCTTAGCATCATCATTAATCTTTCCAAAATTTGATGCTGTTGCATCTCCGCTTAATCCAGGAACATCTTTTGAAATATCATGGACTGTTAAATCAACCTTGGTTAAATCTCCTGTAGAAGCTAGCTTAGAAATTAGCTCAAAATCTCGATACTTAATCATTTTATCTGCCAGTCCTAGTAATGTTCCTCCACCAACACCTGAGCCAATAATATGTTCTGTTTTTTTACCATCACTATAGACCATTGATGTACCAGTTCCGATGCTGACGACAACTGCTTCGTTCAGTTTGGATACATAAAGTCCACCTAAACCTACCGCCTCAAACTCATTCGAGATTGAAGTTTCTTTGTCGAAGAACTTTCCGTTGACATAGGAAGATCCAACTCCCGTCATTCTAATTTTCTCTATATCTTTCAACTTGAGGAGATTTTCATTTAAGAACTTACCTATACCACCATATGCTGCTGCAATAGGATCGCTTGATTTCACGAAAGTTTCATCTAATAAAACTCCATTCCTAAAGCCAACCACTTTCGTTGTGCTACCACCAATATCTAAACCTATTGTTACATTCATATTCTCACAACTTTCTACTATAAAAAAAGAGACCTTATCAGGTCTCTTATTATAACAGATATAATTATATAATATATAATACTATCTTACTTGAACTGCTGCTCGTCGCACATAATCTTCAGTCGCATCGGCTGTAGACATTTGTTGAGCAATGACTGAATTCTGAATATTAGTTGACCCAGGTGCCACGACAAAAATCAAAGCAGAAATCGGCATTACGTTTCCACGAAGTGCATGAGCTGCTCCTGTAATAAAATCAATCACTCTCTGCGCAATTTTGGGGTCAATTTTTTCAATATTACAGATGACTGTTTTACCAGCGCGAACATCATCGCAAACTTGTTGTGCAGTCTCTATATTTGATGGTTCCATAATAACAATTTGCTGTTTATAACTCTTTTGATTTAATTCAACAACACGACTATTGTTCACACGTTTACGTTCAGGTTGAACAGCAACAACCGGCTCATCATATTCATAGTCTCTTTGATTGGAAGATTCATAATCATCTTCCATTTCGTCATAATATTCCTCACCGAATTCATCGTATGAATCATAATCATCATACATATCATTTGCATTACCGAATAATTTATCTAAAAAGCCTGCCATATTGCTCCTCCACTTTAACTAACTTTTAACATTATAAAAATTGAATAATCATCATGCAAGCAAATATCATAAGAGTAAGACCTTTGTAACATAACAGAAATTTTATAAAGAATAGTCTCTCTGACCAAAAATATCAGTTCCAATTCGGATAAACGTTGCACCTTCTTCAATTGCATACTGATAATCGTTGCTCATACCCATTGACAATTGATTAAAGCTGTCACCAACAATCTCTTGATACTTTATTAATAATTGTTTTGCTTCTTGAAAAACAGGTTTCACTTTTTCAATCTCTTCTTCTTGATAAAAGGGAGCTATCACCATCAATCCTTTGAGGCTAATGTTCTCATATTGAATTATTTCTTTTATAGCTTCATCTAAATCAAATACAGAAAACCCTTGCTTTGATTCTTCTTCTGCAATATTTACTTGCAATAAAATATTAGTGACAACATTTTTTACCTGAGATATTTTATTAATCTGTTTGATTAGTTTCAAAGAGTCTACAGAATGGATTAAATCAACCAAACCAATCACATCTTTGACTTTATTCCTTTGTAATGTCCCTATTAAATGCCAATGCAATTGATATTTATTTTTAATATCATCAGGCAAAGAGTTAAATTCATTTTGTTTTCTTAATAACTCTTGTACTCTATTTTCTCCAAAATGTTGTTCACCTAAAGAATTCGCAATAAGAATATCTTCTAAAGGATGATTTTTACTAACACAAATCAGTTGAACACGTTGATTTTCATTAATACATGTTCGAATATTCTCATGAATTCGATTAAGATTTAGAGAAATTTCATTTTTTCTCTGTTCAGACATAAATTCACCCTCTTTACGGCGTTCCGGTTGCTGAATCTCCAACTGACACGTCTTTAGGATTTAATACAACCATGGTTGAAGGTCCAATTGCAATTTCTTCTCCTTCTTTTGATTCAATCAATGCATAATCTTGATTATTATCGATAATTTTTACGGTCGTTTTGTTGATAAAACCACCATCTTCTACTAAGATATCAGCTTCAACATTTCCTTCTTTAAAATTAAGCATGGCTGATAAGGGAATACGAAGTCCTTTTGTTTTATTCGTTTCCACATTTAAATCTGCAACACGACGATCAGATAATCTCTCTAACGCCCTATTACAATTTACGATAATCAAAGTTCCTTCTTCTGTTTCTTCTGATTTAATAACAATACCATCTTCTAAATTAATACCATCATTTGTCATCGCATCAACAACGGATGAAACTTGAATGTCAGTGCTATTAACCCCTGGTAAAACAAAAGCAAAATACTGTTCTATCGAATTTGTAAGACAATAAAGAGGATCTTCCTTTTTTACTTTTTCAATTGGATTCAACCTTCCTTGAGGCGCTTCATTCAAGTAATTTATCACCTGTTCAGCTGTTAAATGATCAATATTTGATGGATTTAAGCGATCTTCTAAACCATCATAATTACGAATATAAACTCCTGCCTGAGAACTTTGAATAACATTACTTTGGGTTCCAAGTTTTTCTTCTAAATTATGATAATGATTCAGTAACTCTTCTAAACGAGAGTCATTAAAATTGTAATTTCTTAATCTTTCATTACGCTGACTTAATATCGAATTTAAAGTCGCTTCATCAGTTGAAATATCAGAAAAATTATCATTTAATATTTCTGTATAAACATTACTAATCGTATCCCTCATCTGATTCGTAGTTTCTTGGTCGATTTGGCTAGCTCCTACATTATTTTCACGATTAATCAAATCATACTGATAATTAATGATTTCATTTTCAACTTCTTGTAGTTCATTCAATTCATCGTTTTGATCATCTGGAATGACATATGCAAGTGTTTCGTTTTTGGCTACCTTTGAACCATCTGCAAATAAACTTCTTACAGTTCCGTCAGCCGGAGAACGAAAAACTGTTTCATCTCGAATAATCAGAGCTTTTACTTGATATTGATTGGATAATTCTCTTTCTGATAAAAACATAAATTGAGGAGATGGTTTGTAATGATTTAGTATTCCAATAATTGTAAGCATAGTAATTATCACAATTACTAAGATAACAATTGCTAGAAGAATGTTACGAGATGCATTCTTTCTCTTTTGAATTCTCCTGTAACGCTCGACTTCAGGAGTTTGCAGATTTGAACTCATAATTTACGCCTCTTGCCATAACTTGTCTAATGTAACCATGCAAGCCAGTTTGCCACTTTCAAAATTAAGACCCCCTTGAAAAAATGCAGTGTACGGTGAACGCAACGGTCCGTCAGCAGATAATTCAATGGATGATCCTTGAGTAAATGAACCTGATGCCATAATTATATCACATTCATAACCAGGCATTGGTGCAGGTACAGGTCTATATTGTGAATCAATCGGTGAAACCTCTTGAATCGTTTCGCAAAATTTAATGAGTAAATCAGGATGATGAAAAGTAATTGTTTGTACGATATCTGCTCGTACTTCATCTGGCAAAGGAGCAACTTCATAGCCAAGATTTTTAAATAATGTCGAAGTTAATACGGCTAATTTTAAAGCATTACTCACTACTTGTGGCGCCATGTAAACACCTTGAGCAATTGATTTGGAAAATCCCAAATTAGGACCAATTTCTGATCCGACTTTTGCAGCTGTCATTTGTTGAGCACAAAGTTCGACCAAATCAGCTTTCCCAGCGATATAACCACCTCCAGGAGCAAAGCCAGCACCAGGATTTTTGATTAGAGAACCAGCCATGATATCAACTCCGAGAGCAAGCGGTTCTGTTCTTTCGACAAATTCCCCATAACAATTGTCTAACGCAATAATTGTTTTTGGATTATATTTCTTTGCCAATCGAGCAATCTTTTCTATTGTCTTATTTGTTAAAGCAGGTCTTGTGCTATATCCTCTTGATTTTTGAATATAAATCAATTTATAGTTTGGTTTCTGTTGTAAGGCTTTTTCAATACTAGCAAAATCAACTTGACCATCATCCAACAATTCAATTTGATCATAAGAAATTAAGAAGTCTTTGAGACTCGCTTGATCTTTAGTCTGCTCTTTACCAATTGTGGGTTGTAATGTGTCATAAACATCGCCAGTAACGATTAAGAATTCATCATAAGGTCTAAGAATCCCTTTAAGCATAGTGGATAAAACTTGTGTTCCTGAGCTAAATTGCACTCTTACCAGAGCTTTTTCAGCACAAAACAAAGAGGCAAAGATCGATTCAATTGCTTCTCTGCTATGATCAGAATATCCGTATCCAGTATTCATTTGAAAATCTGCTGAACTCAACTTAGCATCTTGAAATGCTTTGATTACACGTAATTGATTATATTCGCGTAAAAGATCGATTTCGTTGAGCGTGCTTTTACACTCTCGTAATGCTTCTTCGACTGCATTATATGCTTTTAAAGAAACATTAAACGAATTATAAAATTCAAAGCTCAATGTTTATCCTCCATCACCGTAAAAAATAAAAGCCCCATACTGTCTGCATAGCAGACAATGCAGGACTTTGGTGCAACCAGAGGGACTTGAACCCTCACGGTCTCCCACACGCCCCTCAAACGTGCGCGTCTGCCGGTTCCGCCATGGTTGCATATAAAAACGGTCGATTAATTATAATCGCGGTAGAATGTATTTGTCAAATATCGATATAAGCCCCTTATATAAGCATTCATGTCAAAAAAAGCACTCGCCGCAGTTGCAGAGAGTGCTTTATCTCTATTTAACTTCTTCTAAAATTTCCTTGTACAAATCAATGTATTCTTTTGCTGATTTCTCCCATGAATAATCTTCATTCATGGCTTGTCTAATTAATTGTTCCCATGATTCCGGATGGTTTTGGTATACATCTAAAGCATCTTTTATCGTAAACAAAAATTCATGGGCATTAATATTCATGAAGGAAAAACCAGTTCCAGATCCATCGTACTTATTGTATGGAATGACAGTGTCCTTGAGTCCACCTGTTTCTCTAACGACTGGTAAAGTACCATACCGCATTGCGACTAATTGTCCTAATCCACAAGGCTCAAACATAGAAGGCATTAAGAAAATATCGGCCGCAGCATATAATCTTCTTGATAGTTCTTCATCAAACATAATTAATGAGCGAACTTTATTTGGATGATACCATTCTAAGTCATGGAAAGCATTTTCATAGAATTCATCGCCTGTTCCAAGAATAACTAATTGAATATTTTCTTCTAGTAATTCTTCGGAGATGTGCATTAATAAATCCAAACCTTTTTGAGATGTTAGTCGTGTAATCATGACAAGTAAAGGAATGTCTGAATTTTGCTCCAATCCGACTTCTTCTTGTAATGCTAATTTACATGCTTCTTTACCCTTTTTGAAAGTTCGAATACTATAGTTTTTAGCTAATTGATCATCTTTTTCAGGATTGTATGCGTTAACATCAATTCCATTTAATATCCCTTTTACTTTCCAAGAAAAATCAGATAGCAATTGATTTAGTCCTTCACCATAATAGTCTTGCATAATTTCTCTAGCATAAGTTGGCGAAACGGTTGTGACTCGATTACTGTATAAAATTCCAGCTTTCATGAAATTTGGTACCCCATCTTTCAATACGCCTTCTTCTGTCATATAACGATCTTGTAATTCTAGCAAATCTTGAATTCGCTCTTTTCCATGAATCCCTTGGAATTTCAAATTATGAATGGTAAACAAGCATTGAACATTTGTATGATATCCATGTGATTTATAGTGAGCTTCCAAGATAACCGGAATCATTCCGCATTGCCAATCATTTAAGTGCAAGATATCAGGTTCAAATTTCATCGGCTCCCCTAAAGCTTCAAGCACTGCTCTTTGGAAAAAGCTAAAACGCTCGATATCAAAAGAATAATCCAAGTAAAGAGATTCATGACCAAAATAATATTCATTATCGATGAAATAAACAGGAACATCGTCTACATTCATCGTAAAAAGACCACTGTACATTGTTCTCCAGCCAAGTTTATTCATTGACCATCTTAAAAATTGAAGTTGATCTCCATAACGATCTTTAATTTGTTTATAAAGCGGCATGATAACACGTACATCTTGACCCGCTTTTTTAATTTCTTTTGGTAAAGCACCAACAACATCACCCAAACCACCTGATTTAGCGAGTGGTGCCATTTCCGAGGAAACAAATAAAATATTCATACAATTACTCCTTTTCCGATGACAACAGGATAATCAGGCGATCCATGTAATCTCACACCTGCACGAACAATCGTATCCTTGTCGATTATAACATTTGTTAATTCTGCGCCTTCCATAACTTGAGAATCCTGCATTAATATGCAATTATTCACCTTTGCATGTCGAGCAATACCTACTCCTCTAAATATAATACTGTTTTTTACCTCTCCTCTGATTTCACAACCATCTGAAATCAAACTATTCGAGACTGTATTATTCTTATCATATTTTGCAGGAGCTTCATTTTTTACTTTCGTAAACACTTTATTCTCATTTTTATATATATGTTGTAAGATTTTGACGTTCAAAAGTTTCATTGAAGCTGAAAAATAGGTAGCCAATGAGTTAATACGCAAGATAAATTCTTCGTACTTAAACCCCTTAATCGTGAGCTCTTTATGTTTCTTTAAAATATATTCAACATTAAACAATGTTTCATTTCTAGCAATTGATTGTGAAACCATATCCATGAGCAGATTACGTTCCATGATACAAATCCCTAACGAAGAATTATTATTTTCTACATGTTCAGCATCAATTAAAACATCCGTTACTAAATTGTCTTCAAAAGTCAGATTAATCCATGGTAATCCAAATTTCGCTCCATCTTCGTTATACATAATTGTTACATCGGATTGATTTTCAACATGTGCATTTACTAAATTCGTAAAATCCATATTCGCAACATTATTACTCTCAGCAATAATGACATATTGTTGAACTGAATGTTTCAGAAAATCATATAAGCCTGTTAAATCTTGTGGATTTGGGGTTCTAAAAAAATCTGATTGTGTATATGGGGGAATAATTCGAAGACCTTGCTGCAGACGGTCCAAATCCCAATATGATCCAGTTCCAATATGGTCCATTAATGAACTATATTTTGTTTCAGCTAAAACACCGATATGCTTGATTCCAGAATTAACCATACTGGAAAGCATTGTATCGATAATTCTATACCGACCACCAAAAGGTACAGCCGCTAAAGCTCTTTCATTAACTAGTTCACCCAGTTTTATTCTATGATTATCAGCGAGGATAATTCCCATTGCATCTAATAACATAAATCCTCCTTATCTAATGTCTTGTGTATAACTTTCAATAATAACTTCACTGGTTTTCCCTTTTTCTAAAGGAAAAATCATTGAATTCGGCGAAATATGAACATCATTTGCGATGACTAAATGACTGCCGATGACCGTAATATCATCCGAACAATATTTTGAATTAATAAAGTCATCAATGCCATCTTTGACAAAAGAGCCGATTTGTACATTGTTTCCAATTACAGTATCTATCCCAATAATTGCTTTATCAATTTTTGCTCCAGCCTTCACGATACAACCAGGCATCAAAATTGAATTAGTGATTTCTGCACCTTCTTCAATAATAACTCCAGCAGAAATAACCGAATGTTTGACTTCACCATAAATCTCATCTCCGTCGGTCAAGACACTATTTATTACTTTTGCATTTTCGCCAATATAATGAGAAGGTTGCATGGTGTTCTTACAATAAATTCTCCACATTGAATCAGCTAAGTTGATATCTTGAGGTTGATCTAGCAAGTCCATATTTGATTCCCAAAGCGAGAAAATTGTACCTACATCTTTCCAATATCCTTCAAATGTGTACGCTAATAATTTTTCTTTATTCTCAAGCATCGCAGGAATGATATTTTTGCCAAAGTCATTATTTGAATCAGGATTTTTTTCGTCTTTCAGCAAATATTGACGAAGCTGTTTCCAAGAGAATATATATACGCCCATCGATGCCAAATTGCTTTTGGGCTCTTTGGGTTTTTCTTCAAACTCTGATATAAACATATTCTCATCAGTATTCATGATGCCGAATCTAGATGCTTCGTTCCATGGCACTTCACGAACAGCAATTGTTGCTGCTGCTTTAGATTTAATATGTTCACGTAGCATTTTACGATAATCCATTTTATAAATATGATCACCAGATAAAATTAATACATATTCAGGATCATAGCCATCGATGAATGGAATATTTTGATAGATTGCATTTGAAGTTCCCTTGTACCAATCACTTCCTGACATGCTTTGATAAGGAGACAAAATTGTAAGACCACCACTATTTCGATCTAAATCCCAGGAATAACCATTTCCTACATAAGCATTCAGTTCCAGTGGTGAGTACTGTGTGAGAACACCAACAGTTTCAATCCCTGAATTTGTACAATTACTTAAAGCAAAATCAATAATTCTATATTTGCCACCATAAGGAACTGCTGGTTTTGCAACATATTCGGTTAAAACTCCCAGTCTTGATCCTTGTCCACCGGCCAGAATCATAGCAATCATTTCTTGTTTCGGCATTTTGACACCTCTCTATTACAATTATTTTTATTCATCATCATCCTTGGTCCATTTAAAATACAAACCAGCTAAAGGAGGAATTGTCAGGTTCAAATGATTGATCCCTTGTAATTCTTTATCTACTTTAATATTAAGATTATCTATTTCGTTATGTTCTTCAGAGAAATTTGTTTCAATCAAATAATTCATTCTCTTTTCAAAGCCACATAAATAATCACTTCCTCCGAATTTTCCGTCATCCGAGTTAAGTATCAATTCCAATTCACCGTTGATTGGAAGCTCAAAATGATAATTTTGTAAAACTCCGGGAGTCATGTTTAACACACATAATATAGCTTCATCTTGTTTAGAATTAAATCGTAAAAACGCATAAACATTGTTTTCTTGATCATCAACTTGTACCCAACGGAAGCCATCCCAATTCTGATCATTCTCCCATAAAGAAGGTTGATTCACGTAAATGTTATTTAGGGTTTTCACAAATTCTCTCATTTGAGCATGTGCAGGAAATTGAAGCATAAACCATTCAAGTTCTTCATAGAAGCGCCATTCGAGGAAAGGAGCAAATTCATTCCCCATAAAATTTAGTTTGGCACCTGGATGTGCGTATTGATAAGCAAACATATTTCTTAAATTTGCAAATTTGCGCCAATAATCTCCAGACATTCTGCTCAAAAGTGTTCCTTTACCATGCACAACTTCGTCATGCGAAAAAGGCAATATATACTTTTCTGAAAAAGCATACATCATTGAAAAAGTAAATTTGTTTGAAAATCTCCCGCGCAAATAATGATCAACTGAATTATAGAAGATTGTGTCGTTCATCCACCCCATGTTCCATTTATAGTCAAAACCTAATCCACCTTTGTCTAATGGACTCGTTATCATCGGGAATGGTGTTGATTCTTCCGCCATCATGATAACGCCAGGAAGCTCTTGATGAACGATTTCATTTATTTCTTTGAAAAGCGATATTGCTTCATAATTTTCAGAACCACCATCTACATTAGGTATATATTCAGTGCGACAGTAATTGCGATAAAGCATCGAACTAACAGCATCTACACGCAAACCATCAAAATGAAATTCATTAAGCCAATAATAGGCATTTGATTTCAAAAAAGAACGAACTTCAGATTTTTCATAATTGAATACTAAAGTTCCCCATTCTTCATGCTCACCCATTAGCGGATCTGGATACTCAAAAAGTGGTGTTCCATCAAATCTAGCTAATGCAAAATCATCTTTTGGGAAATGTGCTGGAACCCAATCAAGAAAAACACGAATATCGTTTTGATGCATATAGTCGACAAAATACTTTAAATCTTGCGGAGTTCCATAGCGACTCGTCACAGCATAGTATCCAGTCACTTGATAGCCCCATGAACCATCAAAAGGGTACTCAGAAATCGGCATTAATTCAATCGCTGTATACCCCATCTCTTTTACATATTCTGCTAACTGAGGAGCAATATCCCGATAATTATAAACTGAACCATCTGGATAACGTCTCCAGGAGCCAAGATGAACTTCATAAATTGATAAAGGATTTGGTTTTAAAAATTTATCTCGCGATTGAATGAAAGCATCATCTTTCCATTCATAATCATCCGGATTATATAATTTAGAAGCAGTTCCTGGTCTTGTTTCGGCATGTCTAGCAAAAGGATCGGCTTTATAAATCCAATTATCGTCTGATGTAAGGATTGCATATTTATAGCGATTCCATTGTTGAAGATTAGGAATAAAACCTGTCCAGATTCCAACATGCTCTATCGCAGATAAATCATGTGCGTGGATAGACCAATCATTAAAATCACCGACTACACACACAGCTTTGGCATTTGGAGCCCATACTCGGAAGCGATACCCAGCTTGACCTTGATCATCAATTTCTGGTCTTGAGCCCAGAAAATTATATACCATGTAGTCTTGCCCCGTATTGAACAGATAAGCGTGATTCATTTGTGCAATCTCCTTGTTTATCCTCTTATCTATTATACGCTTTTGGTGAAAATATACAAGATGCAAGGCTATAAATTAGCTATCGTAACACCTGTATCCCCTTCACCATGCTCGGCTAATTTAAACGATTTAACTCTTCGATCATTCTTTAATGTGTTATGTACTGCTTGTCGCAAAACACCTGTTCCTTTCCCATGAACAATTCTGATTGAAGGAATATTTGCAAGAACTGCATCATCAATAAATCGGTCGAGTTCATCAAGTGCTTCTGCTGTTGTCATTCCTAACAATTTAATTTCTGAGTTGAAGGATTGTTTTCTTGTGGAAATAATATCTCGTGTCGAGTTCTTGAATTTCTGTTCTATTCTTGTATTTTTTTGATTTGTATTCGTGTTATCTTCATCAACAAGTCGCAAAGAAGAAATCGGAACATTGACTGTCATCACACCGCTCTTCAGCATGATTTGTTTTTTTGCATCTGGTTTACTCATAGCAATGCCAGAAATCTGTAATAGATCTGAATAGTAATGACTACCAACTTCAATATCTTCAACTGACAATTCACGATTATGATAACGATTCTTCTTTCGATTTTTCTTTTCCAGTTTCTTATCAAGTTCACTTAGCAAACGTTCCGCATTCTTTGCTTTTTTCTGCGTTTCTTGTCGATTAAATGCATTTTGTGATTCGGCAATTTGCTGGCGAATTGTTTCAAGAATGTCAGCCACTTCTTCTTGTGCCTTTTCAACAATCTTTCTAGCCTCTTGATTTGCTTTATGCAATAAATGGTCTTTTTCAGCTTCAATATTCTGTTTTTCTTCTTCAAGATTTTCTTTTAAGGTTGCACTTTCACGCTTCAGAGATCTAATCTCATCTTCCATTTCTTTTGCTTGATGATGAGATTTTTCAATGGCAGATACCAATTCTTCAAATTGAACACTTTCATCCGACAATAATTGCTCTGCTGATGCGATAATTGATTCATCTAATCCAAGTTTTTTTGATATTTTAAAGGCATTACTCACGCCAGGAACACCAATCAATAATCGATAAGTAGGTTGTAGGTTTTCATCATCAAATTCGCAGCAAGCATTATTAACACCTTCAGTATTTAAAGCATAGCCTTTTAATTCACGATAATGGGTTGTTGCTACTGTATGACATCCCTTTTGCCTTAAAGTATCTAGAATTGAAATTGCTAATGCTGCCCCTTCTGAAGGATCTGTTCCGGCTCCTAATTCATCCGTCAACACTAATGTTGATGGATTTGCCTTCTCTATAATTCGAATAATCTGTTTTAAATGTGAAGAAAAAGTGCTGAGATTTTGCTCAATACTTTGCTCATCACCAATGTCCGCAAGTATTTGTTGAAAAACGGAAATCTCAGATTGTTCTGCTGCTGGAATATGCAATCCAGACATCGCCATGAGAACAAATAATCCACAAGTTTTCAGGGTAACAGTTTTCCCTCCTGTATTTGGACCCGTTATAACTAATGTTTTAAATGTTGTACCCAATTCAAAATAAATTGGAACAACATCTTTCTCAGGAATTAATGGATGTCTTGCTTTTTTGAGAATAATTTTTCCATCATTATTTAAAATCGGTGAAGTGCCTTTTATTTCAAAAGAAAACTTTGCTTTTGCTTGGGCAAAATCGAGTTCTTCTAGAATTTCAGCATCATATTTCAAATACGGAGCTGCTTCTCCGACTCGCAGAGTTAATTCTCTTAAAATTTTATAAATCTCATCTTGCTCTGCAATTTCTAACTCTCTTGCTTTATTATTCAGCTCAACAATTGCAATCGGCTCGATGAAAACTGTCGCTCCCGATCCTGATGTATCATGCACAACACCAGGTATTTCAGATTTATTTTCTGCCTTCACAGGAACAACATATCGCCCGCTTCGAATGGTAATAATGGCTTCTTGCAAAGCCGAAGATTTTGAGCTGACAATACGATTCAAATGTGTTTTGATGTTTTCTTGTGTTCGTTGAATGGCACGACGAATTGAAAATAATTCATCTGAAGCGCGATCAAACATTTCATCATCACCAGCAACACATTGTTCTAATCTTTTCAATAAATTCGGTAATTCTTCCAGGTACTGGATCTTCTCAAAAAAACGAAAAGAGCTTTCCTGTTTTTTATCTTTCGTAACTCGTTTTACTTCTTTGACAGCTTTCAGAAAACGAATGATTTTATTAAGCGACTTCAAATCGAGAATCACCTCATTTGATGCACGACCAATTAAAGGGCGAATTTCTTCTAGACCTTGAAATGGTATTTCTTGCTCTTTGAAAAGATAGTTCACGAATTCAGATGTTTCATCCTGACTTTGTTGAACTTGTTCCAAACGAGTCATTGGCATTAATTCAGAGCACAACTTTTTCCCCGCTTCTGTCACAGCATGTTTTTGAAGTCGGTTAATGATCTTATCGTATTCTAGAATTTTTAAACTATGTTTTTCGATTTGTGTCATCGCTTAATGAATCTTCCTATATGGACAATATTTTCGCCTTTTTGAAATCTACTTCGTCAATTGTTTTATGAGAGGAAATACTTTCAATCAAATCTAAGTCGGTTACCTCACCATTTTTATATACAATTGCACGATTTACTCTGCCTTCTTTGAAACATTCGATTGCTTTGATTCCCATCATTGATCCGATATATCGATCTAAATAGGTCGGAGTACCTCCTCTTTGCAAATAACCAAGAATGGTTGCTCTCGCTTCAATTCGCGTTTCTTTTTCGACATATGTTGCAACTTCTAGAGCATCAGCAGCACCTTCTGCAACAATCACAATATAATGGTGTTTACCTCTATTTCTAGCAGATAAAATCTTACCAAGAATATCCTTTTCCCAATCGACTGGATGCTCTGGAATAAGGATAATTTCAGCTCCTGTCGCAATCCCAACATGTAAAGCCAAATAGCCAGCTTCACGTCCCATCACTTCGATAACGGAGCAACGTTCATGTGAAGATGCTGTATCTCTCAATTTATCCACTGCTTCAATCGCAGTGTTAAGTGCAGTATCGAAGCCTATTGTATAATCGGTACAGCTCACATCATTATCTATCGTCGCAGGAATAAAAATCATTGGAACACCAGCTCTAACTAAATCAGCAGCACCTTTCATGGTTCCATCTCCACCACAAGCAACAATGCCATCCAAATCGAAAACACTAGTCATTTTTCGAGCTTGTTCAACTCCTTCAGGTGTCATAAAATACTCGCTTCTAGCAGTATTCAAAAATGTTCCACCTTGTTGCAACTTCTCTGAAACTGATCTGGCATTTAACTCTTCTACTTCACCTTTCCACAAACCATGATATCCGCGACGAATACCCATAACTTGAAGACCTGAATTAATCCCAGATCTTGTGACAGCACGAATCACGCCGTTCATCCCTGGAGCATCTCCTCCGCTAGTTAATATGCCTATTTTTTTAATTTCTTTTTGACTTTCCATACTGCTACCCCTTATGTCAAAATTATATTCTTTTCACCATATCGTTTGGCAAAGATTTCAATGTATTCTAATGCAATTTTATGCTGTTTTTCAAGTAAAAATTCATGATTCTCTTCACTGAACAATAACACGGGTATTGTTCCAGAAAAATACTCCAACATTGCTTCTAGATTTTCTACGTCGTCTTGATTCATAGAAGCAGAAACTCGAATATAAACACGTAGTTCGTCTTTTGATTTTATCTCTTTCTTAGGTAGTTCTTCTTGAACTTTCGTTTTAATAACAGAGTCTTCAACACTGCTCTTTTCTTTTTTCGTTTTTCTAAAGTTTAAAGTTTGATTTTCATCAACAAACTTTTGAATTTCATTGATATCTTCCTGTTCTTCTTCGGTTAGTTCCATAATTGCATTCGCTAAAACATTCGGATTCTCTTCATCGCGCAATGAAATACTACCAGAGATGAAAAGGACTTTGTTTTCAACCAAAAGAAAACGCACATCTTGATAAAGTTTTGGAAACACAACTACCTCAAAGGTTCCTGTTAGATCTTCTACCGTTAAAAATGCCATTTTATCATTATTTTTAGTAATGAGTTCTTGTTTTCCAACAATAATACCTGCCATGATAACCGGCTGATGATCTTGCACTTTTAACTGTTGTTCAGAGAACATTTCCGCCTCATGTTCTGCTTCATCAAGAGAAGACTCCAACTTAAAATCTGCACTTTGAATCGTTACGAATTGCTCAATCACTTGATGATAATCATCAAGTGGATGACCACTTGAATAAACACCTAATACTTCCTTTTCCATCGCTAATTTCTTAGTCATTGAATATTCTTTGAGAGAAGTCGGATAATCTGGTTCAACGATTCGATTTTGTGTAGTCTCTTCTCCAAAATCGAACAAACTAACTTGCCCTTCCATCGTTTGTTGATTGCTTCTCACAATGCTATTCATAAACTCTTCATAAACAGCCATTAAATGGACACGCGGAATGTTAAAACAATCAAGAGCTGAAGATTTGATTAAACTCTCTATAATTTTTCGATTCACATCTAACTTGCTAATCCGAGCTATGAAATCACCGAACGTCTTGTAATGCCCATTTTTATTTCTTTCATCAATTACTTGTGAGATTGCTTTCGTACCGACATTTTTTATGGCTCCAAGAGCAAAACGAATGGCATTGTTTTCTGAGCTAAATCTCGTTTGGCTATGATTGATATCAGGTGGTAAAACAGGAATACCTGCTTGATGACAAACCCGAATATAATTCGCGGCTTTATCTAAATTACCAAGGAAAGAGTTTAGCATTGCTGCCATAAATTCAACTGGATAATAATACTTCAGCCAAGCTGTTTGATAAGCAAGAACAGCATATCCAGCAGCATGAGATTTGTTGAAGGCATAACCAGCAAAAGCTTCCACTTCTTCAAAGATCTTATCCGCTACTTCCACAGGCACACCATTATGTACTGCACCGACAACATATTTACCATTTTCGTCTTCTCCGCCATGGATAAATATATCCTTATAGCGGCGCAAGATTTCTGGTTTTTTCTTAGACATGGCACGTCTTACATTGTCTGATTGTCCCATCGAAAAACCTGCCAAATCACGAACGATTTGCATAACTTGTTCCTGATAAATAATGCAACCATATGTCATATTCAGAATCGGTTCGAGTAATGGATGATCATACGAAATCGTTTCAGGATTATGTAATGATCTGATATATTTCGGAATTTGTTCCATCGGACCAGGTCGATACAAGGAAATTCCAGCAATAATATCCTCTAAGTTCGATGGTTTCATTTCCTTAATGAAAGACGACATTCCTGCAGATTCCAATTGGAAAACCCCTGCAGTATCTCCTTCACTCAACATTTGATAAACTTTTTCATCATCAAAAGGTACATTATCGATATCAATTTGCACTTGATGATTTTCTGCAGCCATGTTAATAGTATCGCGGATAACCGTTAATGTACGAAGTCCCAAGAAATCCATTTTGATTAGACCGATACTTTCGATAATATCTTTATCGAATTGAACAACAACTGCTTCGTCATTCAAAGCCAGAGGCGCAACATCTGTAATCGGAACATCCGCAATCACAACTCCAGCTGCATGTGTCGAAGCATGTCTTGGCATTCCTTCAAATTGTCTAGCTAATTCTATAATTTCATGTGTTTGTGGATTATTGTCATAGTCTTCTTTGAGTTCTTTCGAAAGTGTTAATGCTTGATCAATGGTTATGTTCAAAACATTTGGAATCATTTTGACGATTCTAGATGTATCAGCGAAAGAAACATCCATGACTCGTGCAACATCTCTAATTGACTGTCTTGCAGCTAAAGTACCAAATGTGATAATTTGGCAAACATGATCCGCACCATATTTTTGTGTAACATATTCAATAATTTCGCCACGTCTCTCATAGCAAAAATCCATATCAAAGTCTGGCATGCTAACACGTTCTGGATTTAAAAATCTTTCAAACAGAAGATTAAAACGAAGCGGATCTATATTCGTAATCTTTAGCGCATAGGCAACCAAAGAACCTCCACCAGAACCTCTACCTGGTCCAACCATGATTTGATTTTCATGTGCAAAGCGCACAAAATCCCAAACAATTAAATAATAATCAACATAACCCATGCTTTTGATAACATTCAATTCATGGTCAAGTCTGGCAAAATATTCTTCATCACTATGTTCGGATCGATTATATTTTAAGCGTTCTTGTAATCCTTCTTTTGCAATTTTTTCAATATAATCTGGACTGCTCATTCCATTTGGAGCAATGAAATTAGGCAAATGCATTTCACCAAAAGGAATTTCCAAATCGCAGAGATCAACAATTTTTTGTGTATTATCTACTGCTTCTGGAACATCCTTAAAAAACTCACGCATTTCCTCTTCGGATTTAATATAAAAATGGTTCGCATCTAATTGCATGCGATCTTCATCTTTTAATTTTTTACCTGTTTGCATGCAAAGTAAAACATCATGTGAATGGGAAGATTCTTTTTTCAAATAATGACAGTCATTCGTTGCCACTAAAGGAATCCCTGTTTCTTGATGCAATCTCATCCAAGCTTGATTGACTTTTAATTGTTCAGGCAAATCATTGGCCTGTATTTCTAGATAATAATGATTTTCTCCAAATAATTCTTGATACTTGAGTGCCAAAGACTTGGCAGCCTCATAACCATCGTTCAAAAATGTTCTAGCTAATTCTCCACTCAGACATGCACTAAGGCAAATCAGCCCCTCATGATGCTGTTCTAAAAGCTCATAATCAATACGTGGGCGATAATAAAAACCTTCAGTAAAACCAGCACTGACAAGTTTTAGTAGATTTTTGTATCCCGTTAAATTACGTGCAAGTAAAACCAAATGATAAGGGTGATTGTCGATCCCACTAATTTTGTCTTTTCTTCCTCGTGGAGCGACATATACTTCACAGCCAATGATCGGCTTTAACCCAGCACTTTTCATTGCACGATAATAATTAATGACTCCATACATTACACCATGATCAGTAATTGCGCATGAAGTCATATTTAATTCTTGTAGACGGGGTATCAAATCTTTAATTCGATTTGCCCCGTCTAACAAGCTATATTCAGTATGTAAGTGCAAATGGGTAAATGCCATTGATTACTCTTCTCCTAATAAATCTTCAATATATTGAATAATACCTTCTTTATATTTGTTCAATTTTTCATGAGCGATTTCTTTTTCTGCATCATAAAACCCTAAATAGATTTTGATTTTCGGCTCTGTACCAGAAGGACGTACTGCAAACCAGTCTAATTCTCCTTCTAGCTCATATAAAAGCACATTGCTCTTAGGCAAATCTGCATTTTCTGTTTTACCGGTTTGTAAATCTGAAATCTCACCCGTTAAATAATCTTTCACTTTTGTTATTGGCAAATCCCCAATCCCATCGAGTTTATGTTCTCTTAAATATGACATTGCGCCCGTCATTTGTTCAACACCTTTGATTCCTTTACGAACGATGGAAACAGTTGTTTCTCCTTCATAACCATATTTTTCGTAAATTTCAATCAATTTATCATACAGTGTTTTGTTTTCATCAGCAGCGACAGCCGCCATTTCTGCAATTAACATCGTTGCCACAACAGCATCTTTGTCACGAACTTTATTCCCGGCCAAATAACCAATACTCTCTTCGTAGCCAAACAAGAAATGTCCGTCACCTTGTTCATCTTTTTCTAAAATTTGTTCCGCAATATTCTTGAAACCAGTCAATACTTCTGGTAATCCAACACCGTATTCAGCAGCAATTCTTCTTGTAAGCTTTGATGAAACGATTGTTGTCACACAGAATGAATTATCAAGCAAGGTTCCATTCTTTTGTTTCTCAGAAAGAATATATTCCATTAAAAGTAAACCAATTTGATTTCCTGTTAAAACAATGAAATCACCATCACTTGTACGAACAGCAACGCCCGTGCGGTCTGCATCTGGATCAGTCGCAATTAATAAATCTGCATGTTCTTTTTCAGCAAGTTCAATTCCTAGTGTTAAGGCTGCTCTTTCTTCTGGATTTGGATAAGGAGCAGTTGGGAAATCACCATTTGGAGTCGCTTGTTCTTCAACAACAAAGATTTTTTCGAAACCAAGACTATTGAGAATTCGTTTTACCGGTTTTAAGCCTGTTCCATATAAAGGAGTGTATGCAATTTCTAAATCTTTATGTTTTAGGCATAAATCTTTATTAATTGAAACATCGAGCAACATATCATTATAAATGCAATCGAAATCTTCACTCATTTCATGCCATAATTCTGATTTTTTTGCTTCTTCTAATGGCATCGCTGCATTTAAGATTGCTGAAAAATCATCACGTTCATTCATTTTAGCTAAAACAGCTTGTGCTGCTTCAGAACCAAATTGTCCACCATCATCACCATAAGCTTTGAATCCATTGTAAATTTTCGGATTATGACTTGCCGTAATCATAACGCCACCAGCACAACCAAAATGACGAATTGCAAATGAAAGCATTGGTGTCGGTCTTAGCTCATCTGAAATAACAATTTTAATTCCGTAGGTGACAAAAATTCTGGCAACTAATTGAGCAAATTCAGGTGAAAAATGTCTGGAGTCATAAGAAATCGCTAAACCTCTTTTGATATAATCTTCGCCTTTATCTAAATAATAGCGAGCAAAACCATCTGCAGCTCTTGCGACCGTATACATATTCATTCGATTTGTCCCAGCACCTAAAACACCTCGTAGTCCTGCAGTTCCGAAACTTAAGTCTTGATAAAAACGATCCTCAATTTCATTTTCATCATGCTGAATATCCATTAATTCATTCTTTGTTTCCTGATCCATTGCTTCATCATTTAACCATAGTTGGTATTTATCTAATGCATAACTCATAAAAATTCCTACTTTCTAAGATTTATCGTTATTTATTGTCATTTTATTTTTATATGTATTCTACCATTATTTTTTTATTACATGGGATATCAAACATTACTTTTCATGTAATATACTTCGTAAAAGTAAAATATAATCACGTAAATCAGCAGCTTCTTCGAACGCAAGTTTTCTTGCGGCTTCTTTCATTTTCTTCTCTTCTTGTTCAATCATTTTTTGTAACTGTGCTGACGACAATTCCCGAAGTTCTTTTTCATCAATATACTCATTTTCAATCTCAGCAACTTTTATTGCTTCTTGTTCATCAATGGTATATGCCGTATCCACGATATCGTGAACTGCTTTCTGAACAGTTTTAGGGATAATTCCATGTTCTTCATTAAACTGTTCTTGAATTTCTCTGCGTCGATTTGTTTCTGTAATCGCTTGATACATTGAATTTGTCACTTCATTGGCATAAAGAATAACGCGTCCTCGTTCATTACGAGCTGCACGACCTATAATCTGAATCAGCGAAGTGGTTGAACGAAGGAATCCTTCTTTATCTGCATCTAAAATTGCAATTAATGAAACTTCTGGCAAATCCAATCCTTCTCGTAATAAATTGATTCCGATTAGAACATCAAATTTCCCTTCACGTAATTGTTTAAGAATTTGTAGTCTTTCAACTGTTTTAATATCAGAATGCAAATATTTAACCCTTAAACCTTCTCCTGCTAAATAGTCGGTCAATTCTTCAGACATACGTTTTGTCAAAGTCAAAACTAATGTGCGTTCATTTCGTTCAAGATTCTGTTTGATTTCAAACATTAAATCCGCTATCTGGTCTTCGACAGGTCTAACTGCTATGATTGGATCTAGCAAGCCGGTCGGGCGATTAATTTGTTCAATGAATTGTGTTGAATGAGCAGATTCATATTTCGAAGGTGTCGCACTGACAAATAAAGTTTGCCCCATTCTTTGCTCAAATTCTTCAAAATTTAACGGTCGATTATCCAAAGCTGAAGGCAATCTAAACCCAAAATCAACAAGAGATTGTTTTCTCGCTCTGTCTCCGTTGTACATCGCACCAATTTGCGGAACAGTGACATGCGATTCATCAATCATTAATAAATAATCATCCGGGAAAAAATCTAGTAAAGTAAAAGGAGGCATCCCTTCTTGTCTGCCATCAAAGTGTCTGGAATAGTTTTCGATTCCCTTACAAACGCCTGTTTCCATGAGCAATTCCATGTCATATCTAGTTCTCTGTTCCAAACGATAGGCTTCAACAATTTTGCCCTGGCTATTCAACTCTTCAAGTCTTTGCTCTAGCTCCGTCTGAATATCAATCACTGCGCGTTTTGTATTTTCTTGATTTGTAGTGTAATGGCTCGCAGGATAAATCTGTGTATAATTTCTTCCTTGAATTGTCCTTGCAGTTATCGCATCTATTTCGGTAATTCGATCAATTTCATCACCAAAAAATTCAATTCTTGTGATAATATTTTCCGAAGATGCAGGGAAAACATCAATAATATCTCCACGAACTCTAAAGCATCCTCGCTTTAATTCAAAATCGTTGCGCATATACTGAATCCCAATCAGTTCTTCAATCACATCTTCTCGATTTTTTTGCATACCTTGGCGTAAATTTACCATCATGCTTTTGTACATTTCAGGTGAACCCAATCCATATATACAAGAAACTGAAGCAATCACGATAACATCTCTTCTTTCTAATAAAGATGAGGTTGCTGAATGACGCAAACGATCAATTTCTTCATTAATAGAAGAATCTTTTTCTATGTAAGTATCACTCGCTGCAATGTATGCTTCTGGCTGATAATAATCATAATAGGAAACAAAATACTCCACAGCATTATCTGGAAAAAAAGCCTGAAATTCAGCAGCTAATTGACCTGCTAATGTTTTATTGTGGGCAATAATTAATGTCGGTTTTTGTGTTTGCTCAATAATATTGGCCATTGTAAAGGTCTTCCCTGAACCTGTTACACCGACCAGTGTTTGTGCTTTATCGCCACGATTGATTCCGTCCACAATTTTTTTGATTGCGGCTGGCTGATCGCCTTGTGGTTTAAATGGTGATTTAATTTTGAACGGAATTGTACTCATCGTTTCCACTCTTCAAAAGTCAATGGTTTTTGCATTGGTTCAATCAAATTTAATTCTTCCATTTTTTCCCGAACTTTTGCTAAATCTTCCCACATTTCCAGACGTTTATTCGGATTTCTCAACAAGTAAGCAGGATGAAATGTTGGCATAATATAGTAGTCACCTTTTTGAATCCACTGTCCTCTAACTTTTGAAATCGCATCATCTTGATTGGTGAAATATTTATAGGCAGTCGAGCCAATTAACACAATGACTTTTGGTTTAACCAAGCTAAATTGTGCACTCAAAAATTTGCGACATGCTTTGGCTTCTTCAGGTGTAGGCACACGATTTTCTGGAGGTCTGCATTTCACGATATTACAAATATGATAGTCCTTATCAGAGAACTCTTGTGCTTGTAAAAGACTATCTAATAGTTTCCCAGAACGTCCAACAAAGGGTTTTCCTAAACGATCTTCTTCTGCTCCAGGACCTTCCCCTATAAGCATCAACGAAGCATCTAAACTGCCTCGATAGACAACAACATTCTCTCTTGTTTTGTGCAAATCACATTCTTGGCAGGCCTGACAGGCTTGCAAAAAACCTTGCCATTCTTTTGGCAATTGATAAAAATCTTCAAATTGATTCGACATATTTCCCTCTATGATCTATTTTTCAAAATATCAATTCTGATTGCTTCAACGGCTGTGCGAATCGCTAAATCTGTATCATGTTGATGCGGATCATCTAGACCGCGTTTTGCACGCTCTTGATTCCAAATTACATTCAAGATACAAGCAGCTCTCGCGCCAAGCACTTGACTGACAATAAACAGCGTTGAACTTTCCATTTCTGAACCTAAAGTATTGGCTTTGAACCATGCATCCCATTTATTTTGCAGTTCATAGCCAATCGGCATACGTTCAGGGCTATGTTGCCCATAAAAAGAATCCTTGCATTGCACGATACCAGTATGATATTTGGATTTATTTTGTTTTGCTGCTTCCACCAAAGATCCGGTCAACTCAAAATTCGCTACCGCTGGAAATTCTTTTGGCACATATTCATCAGGCGTTCCATCCATTCTAATGGAGCCAGTTGCGATGACTAAATCGCCACCTTTCACATCTAACTTGATTCCTCCGCATGTTCCAACACGAATAAAATTCGTTACTCCTGTTTGAAATAATTCCTCAACACCAATTGCTGTTGAGGGACCACCCATACCTGTTGACATAACGAGCACATTTTCACCCTCAAGCTTTCCTAACCAAGTCGTATACTCTCTATTTTGCCCAATAAATTTTGCATCATCTAAATAAGCAGCTATTTTTTCTACTCTTCCTGGATCGCCAGGTAAAATCGCATATTTCGCTTGATGTGAATCGTCTAATTGAATGTGATACATTTTTTCCATAATTTTCCTCGTTACCTAAGACTTTCTGTATTAAAACTATCCGGTAATAATTCTCCAAGAGTTCGCTCAATATATTCCTCTTGGCTTTTAGCTATAATAACGGTTAAATCTGAATTACAAAATTCAGCTAAAACCTGTCGGCACATACCGCAAGGAAAAGCAAATTCTGATTTTCCCTCTTTATTTTCAGCATAAATTGCAATTGCTTTAAACTGATTATCCGCATTTGAAATTGCTTTAACAATTGCTGTTCTTTCCGCACAAATGGTTGCTCCATAAGATAAATTTTCAATATTGCAACCAGTGTAAATTTGATTATCAACAGTTATAACAGCTGCTCCTACTTTAAACTTCGAATAGGGTGAATAACTATTCTGACTTGCTTCAATTGCTGCCGAGATAATTTTGTTATTAAAGTCTTTAGTCATAATTTATCCTTATCTTCAACTTTAAGTACTATTTTACATGACATTTGATTTTTCTTCATCTAAAAAAGCTCAACCGTATCGATTGAGCTTTATTAGGAGGAAAATATTTAAATAAGATTAAATTTTAATTGACCAATTCGAAGGACCTTCTATTCTGCCCCATTGAATATCTGTTATCGTTTGATATAAATCTTGAGCAACTGGTCCAATTTCATTCTGATTAATGATCATATGATGTTCTTGATAAAGAAGTTCACCAACCGGACTAATGACAGCAGCTGTACCTGTTCCGAAAACCTCTTGCAAAAGCCCTTTTCGATGTGCTTCAGTCACTTCATCAATGGATATTTTTCTTTCTTCCACACTAAAACCTTTTGATTTGAGCAAATATATTGCTGATTTTCTCGTAATACCATCTAATATAGAGCCATCAAGTATTGGTGTTATCACTTTTCCATCAATAACATATGATCTGTAAAATATTTCCCAAAGCCTAATTGATTCTCGTCTTGAGGCTTTTGTTTTGGATTCTTGGTTTTTTCGACTCGAATATTCATCTTCACGATACCTATAAGTCTTTCTAATATTATTACTGTATAAATATACGCTTTCATGAATATTAAGTAAATTCGTATTTTTTATAATGAATTATGATGTGTTTTTATGTTTTCTATGCAATCTATCTATTTTTATAAAATCCCAGTCAAAAAATTTTGAATCTTTTCGTTTATTTTTATTAAACAGATTAATATTCGAAACATAAGTTACGATGTTAATTATTTGCATCTGATATATTACCTACATAAGGGAGCGATGCTCTTAATTGTATTATTACAATCCTTAAAATACTTACCTCTATAGAAAAAAGCCTTGATCTCCCCTAAGAATAAGGTTTTTTTCTTTTTTATATGTTTTCATCAAAAAAAGAGTCCGTTACAAGTAACGAACTCTTTTACAATTTGTTCTCGAGTATATCGATTACGCTTTATGATCACTACCTAAAACATCAGTAATTTTGTGAGCAACTAAACCTCTAATTGCATCACGACCAGGTCCTAAGTATTTACGTGGATCAAATTCAGCTGGTTTTTCATCAAATACTTTTCTGATAGAAGCTGTTAAAGCTAAACGTAAATCGGAGTCAATGTTGATTTTGCAAACAGCGCTTCTTGCTGCTTCTCTTAACATTGGTTCTGGACAACCTAAAGCATCGTCCAAAGCACCACCATGAGCGTTGATCATTTCAACGAATTCAGGGATAACTGAGCTAGCACCGTGTAAAACGATTGGGAATCCAGGTAAACGTTTTGTGATTTCTTCTAAGATATCAAAACGTAATTGAATATCTGTTCCTGGTTTGAATTTGTATGCACCATGGCTTGTTCCGATAGCAATTGCTAAAGAATCGCAACCAGTACGTGTTACGAAATCTTCAACTTGTGCAGGATCTGTATAACTTGAATCTTCAGCTGAAACATTAATTTCATCTTCGATACCAGCTAAACGACCTAATTCAGCTTCTACTACAACGCCTTTAGAATGAGCATATTCAACAACTTGTTTTGTTAAAGCAATATTTTCTTCATAATCTAAGTGAGAACCGTCAATCATAACTGATGTAAAACCATCATCGATACATGATTTACATAATTCAAAACTATCACCATGATCTAAGTGTAAAGCGATTGGGATATCTGTCTCTTCAACTGCTGCTTCAACTAATTTTTTCAAGTATGTACGATTTGCATACTCTCTTGCACCTTTTGATACTTGTAAAATCAAAGGTGATTTTAATTCGTTAGCTGCTTCAACAATACCTTGAATGATTTCCATGTTATTAACATTGAAAGCACCAATAGCATATCCGCCGTCATAAGCATCTTTAAACATTTTTTCTGTTGTTACTAATGGCATAAAAATTTCTCCTTTTTATCTAAACTAAAATATTAGTTTGTTTACCCTTCTACTTTATTGCTAATCGCTCGGTTAGTCAATAATTTAAGATTTTTCTTATAGTTCTTTATAACGAATTTCTGTTTGCTCCAGAATTTTCTTATATTCTTCTAACTTCTCTTTTTCTTTATCGACAACAGCTTTTGGAGCTTTTGCGACAAAACCTTCATTCGATAATTTTTGTTCACATCGATTAATCTCTGCTTGATAATGCTTGATTTCATCCGCTAAACGTTTCTTTTCTTCTTCTAAATCAATCAAATCTTCCAATGGTAAATACGCTGTTCCGTATTTAAAAGGAACCGCAATCGCTGTTTCAGGAACTCCATTACTGTTTTCTTTTGTTTCGACTTCAGAAATTTTCGCTAAGTTTTCTAAGCTACTTGCGGAATTAACAAAGATGTCTCGAATATCTGCTCGTTCAGAAACAACGATCAAACTAGATTTTTTATTATTAGGAACATTCATTTCGGAACGAATATTTCTGATTCCTCTAACAATATCAATTAACATATCCATTTGTGTTGTTTCAGTTTCAAATGATAATTCTGGTTTGTTAATAGGCCATGCTCTTTGCATCAATAAGCCTTCTTCGTGAACTAAGGATTGATAAATTTCTTCCGTAAAGAATGGCATAAATGGATGTAACAAGGTCACACATTCTGATAGAACATAATTCAGAATGGATTGCACAATTAATTTCGTACGACTTCCTTCTTGTCTTAAGCGCGGTTTAACCATTTCGATATACCAGTCACAGAATAAATCCCAAAGGAAACTGTAAATTTTTGTCAAAGCAACCCCAAAATCATATTGTTCAGCATTATATGTCACTTCTTCAATCAATTTTTGTAAATTGGTTAAAATCCATTTATCTTCTATAGTTAATTCTTCGATCGCATAATCAATCGTTAAATCATCAACTGATAATTCATCATCAATATTCATCAAAGCGAAACGGAAAGCATTCCAAATTTTATTAATGAAATTTCTGCCATTTTCGATTTTGTCTTCTTTGTAGCGTAAATCATTCCCTGCTGATACACCGGCAACTAATGCAAAGCGTAAAGCATCCGCTCCATATTCGCCAACAACTTCTAGCGGATCAATTCCATTCCCTAAGGATTTGGACATTTTTCTGCCTAGTTCATCACGCACAATTCCGTGAATCAACACATCTTTGAACGGTCTTTGATTAGTATAGTTCAGGCCAGAGAAAATCATTCTTGATACCCAGAAAGTGATAATGTCATAGCCTGTCACGAGAACATCTGTCGGATAGAACTTATCCATATCCGCCGTTTGTTCTGGCCAACCAAGAGTTGAGAAAGGCCATAAAGCGGAAGAGAACCATGTATCGAGAGTATCTTCATCTTGATGAATATGTGTTGAATGACAATGTTCACATTCAGTTGGAACCTGACCAACAGCTTTGGCGACAGTAATTTCTCCACATTCTTCGCAATGCCATGCTGGAATACGATGGCCCCACCATAATTGTCTTGAAATATTCCAATCGCGAATATTTTCCATCCAGTGTAAATAGGATTTTTCAAAACGTTCTGGAACAAAACGAATATCGCCTTCTTTCACAGCATTAATAGCTGGTTTTGCTAATTCTTTCATTGCCACAAACCATTGTTTTGAAATTCTTGGTTCAATACTGGTATGGCAGCGATAACAGGTACCAACGTTATGGGTAATATCTTCTGTTTTGACAAGGAAACCTTGTTCTTCTAAATCTTTAACAATTGCTTTTCTGGCCTCTTTTGAAGATAACCCTTCATATTTTCCGCCATTTTCATTAATATAAGCATCATCTGTAAATACATTAATTCTTTCCAAGCCATGACGTTCACCTACTTCAAAGTCATTCGGGTCATGTGCTGGTGTAATTTTAACAACCCCTGTTCCAAATTCAGGATCAACATAATGATCAGCAATAACTGGGATTTCACGATTGACTAAAGGTAAAATTACATTCTTGCCAATAAAAGACTTATATCTTTCATCATCTGGATGAACAGCAACAGCCGTATCTCCAAGCAATGTTTCTGGTCTTGTCGTTGCAAGTTCCACATATCCTGAACCGTCAGCTAATGGATAGCGCAAATGCCAGAAATGACCTGGTGTATCTTCATATTCCACTTCTGCATCTGAGATAGAGGTTAAACATTCCGGACACCAGTTAATAATTCTTTCCCCACGATAAATTAATTTTTTCTCATATAAATCGATAAAGATTTTTTCAACGGCTTTTGACAAACCTTCGTCCATCGTGAATCGCAAGCGGCTCCAATCACAAGAAGAACCCATAACTTTGATTTGTTCTACGATACGATTCCCGTAATTTTCTTTCCATGCCCAAGCACGTTCCAAGAATTTCTCACGTCCTAAATCATCTTTCGTGACACCCTCGCTACGCATCTCTGCAACGATTTTTGCCTCAGTAGCAATGGATGCATGATCTGTACCAGGTAACCATAAAACTTCATAATTTTGCATTCTTTTAAAACGAATTAAAACATCTTGTAAAGTTAAATCCAATGCATGCCCCATATGTAAAACACCGGTGATATTTGGAGGCGGCATTACAATTGTAAATGGCTTTTTTTCTGATTCATTATTTGCCTTGAAACAATCATGTTCCAACCATGTGTTATAAATCCGACTTTCATTCTCATTCGGAACAAAGTTTTTTGCTACTGCATCGATCCTTTTCATATAATCCCCATTCTATATTTCTTCTTTTATTAATCCTGTACATTTAAGAGAATCTATTGTGATTTCTCCATTCTCAACTTCTGTTTTCAAAATAAATTGCAAATTAACAATTTTTCTTAAATCAACTGACATTTTTTGTATTATAAAACGAATTGATTGCCAAGCCAATAAATCTTCAATCTTATAAAATTGAGTTTGATCAATTTGTCCATCTTGATCGATAATGCGGAGCGCAATTTGCTTCTCTGAATGGTCGGCATTAAAAATTTCAACATCTAAATTTGTCCAAATACTCAAATCTAAAGGAGGATAAAGGGATGCGTATCCTAAAATCGGCTCAAAAATAATATCTTGTTGATCTGCTTTTTCAAATTGAACAACCATAGATGCTACACTACTTCGTTTATTAGTAGAATCCAATTTTAAGCTGGCTTTTCCTTCCGTTATTTTCCAAAGCCAATGATATCCTGGTTTTTGTTCGATAGGCATTTCAACATCATATGGTTTGTTGACTGGTACCACCCATCCTTTGAGTCGATCACATAACATAAAGTCAGTACGCAGAGCATTATCAGGTTGATCTGGCGACAAACGGAAAGGAACAACAGGCATTCCAAAACTTGATTTCAAGTTGGCATATTGATTGAAAGTTGAAAATCCATATGAGCAAGAAGTTGGGTTGGTGATTTCTGGATGCCATATTAAGGTTCGCACACCAAATAATTTATTTGCTTCTGCTGTAATATATCTTGAACTTTGATTACAAATATTGAAACCTTTTAAGCTTAAATCCCCTTCTGGTAATATTAATCCATCCCCTACATTATCAAAGCTTAAAATCAATTTTTCTGAAATCCACTCCGCATATTTTATTTCAGGGGCAGAGATAGGAGAATTCGCTTGATAGACTAGTCCTTTTGCCAAATGAAACATTCGTTTTGCTAACTCTAGTTTTGCAATTGGATTTAACGGTCTCGCAAAAGGATGTTTGTTCTTCGCATCATAACCTAATGGTAAGTCATAGACAGTCACAAGTCCTGCTTCCAAAGAAATCTGGCGTCTAGCAATGGTTAATCGTTCATTAAAATACGCTAATGTTTTATCATCTTTTGCATCGTAAAAATATGGAGCTAATTGACTATATATTAAAGCTGGACCTCTTTTAAAGCTATGAAATAGCTCTTTTAAAGTGTCTGTAAAATATTTAAATGCTTTTAAATAATATTTCGGATAAAACACATCTGATTCTCCATGAGCAAGTATGATTCCTCTAATAGATAAACCTGTAAACGGAGATAATTTATGATTATACATTGCAGAAGGTTGATTTTTCTTTGTGAATTTCGGAATATATCTTGCTGCTCTTAATTGAATTTCTGTCGTCTTTGGAGTCCTCATATGCAAATCATTCCAATCATTCAAATCACGATAATGTTCAATTCGAATTAAATGATTTTTGATGTTCTCATCTTCTTCAATAATATTTCTTGGTAGCCAACTATGAATCATTGTGTCATAAGCTGCTAAATCATAAATTGCTACAGGAAGATTCAACATCATTTGTAAATTGGCTGCAAACACGAGAGCAATTGCCGAAAAATTTGCTGCATTTTCTCTTGATACTTTATGCCATTTACCTTGTGCTATTTTTGCAGTTGGATGATATAAATAATTGTCATTATTTCCATCCAAACCATGTTCACTCATCGTAAAAAATCTTAAATATGGCAAATTAACAAATTTATCAATTTGTTTATATACATCAGTATATCGACTAGGCATCGACATATTAGACTCACCAAGTGCAAGCCAAACTTCTCCAAACATCACATGATTTATGATGCACTGTGAATTTTCTACTTTCAAAGTAATTTTATATGAATCTTTTGAGCCTTCAAGTGCTGGTAAAACAAAGTCAAAAAATCCTCTTTGATCAGTTTCGATATCTCGATTATAAATGTTACCATATTTTATTTTTTGACTCGTCTTAACTTCTGAAGATTTTTGATTTGTTGAGGCTTCAGGAATCCGATCAACGACTACTTGTAATTTAGCATTTGCTTTCGTTTGTCCAAAAATACGATTTGTAATTCCCTGTTGCAAAATCATATTATCTTGAAAATAGGCAGGCAATCGAAACTTGATGTCGCTCATACATTACCTCCAAGTAATTCTACTGACTCTCTACAAATAACCGCATTTAATGCATCCTCTTCTGATATACCAAACGGATAAAAAGCACGAATAAACAAATCTGGTCTCAAATTATCAGAACTTCCTGCTTTGCACTTAATCCTTACAGAATTTTCGTCTATATATTGAATGGCTAATAGAAAATCTCTAATGTTTAAATTTCGAACTTTATTTTTTCTAATTTTTTCAACCATTATCGGCTGAACAGAGTTGATATATTCTCTTTCGACAATTGTTCCGATTCTCTCCGCTTCAATCGTATAGGTTGCAGTACTAACTTGACTCATAATGTTTTTAACATTGCTGGGGAGTTTTTCGATAGATACGATCACTAAACCTCTCGGAATATTTCGATTGATTTGGTCTAACATGACTTTCGTATCCATTTCTCCGGATAAAACTATATCAAAAGGCTCATTTCTCGTCTCAATTCCTACACCAACAGGCAAAGCAAATTCCATAATCGGACGTGGATTGTAGCCTTTTGTGTACGCCATCGGAATCTCTGCTCTTTTCAAAGTGCGCTGAAACATTCTCATCATATCAAGATGAGCAATCCATGCCGCCTCATCGGTTCTGCTATAAAATAAACGATAACGATACGTAATGTTTTTATTGTTTTCTTCCATGCAGCAAGCACACTCCTGTTTGATATTGCATTGAACCACAATAGTGACAATCTTCACGGCATTCTGTCGTGATTAAACCAGTTTTCGCCCGTTTAAACTCATTTCTCAAGAACTGTTTGGTCACACCTGCCATAATATGATCCCAAGGGAATACTTCTGTTTCCGATCTTTCTCTTGAGGTATAAAATTCCATTGTAAGATGATTCGCTGCCAAAGCATCTTGCCAGCGTTCAAAGGAAAATCCTTCGCTCCATGATTCTAGCCAGCCACCATTTTCCCAGACATGTTGAATAACGTCTGCGATTTTTCTGTCACCCCTTGAAATGACGCCTTGTACTAAGCTGTTCTCGAATTCATGCCAAATATACTTCACTGTTCGAATACGCAGATTATTGGCAAGTAAACTTTGTTTCTCTTTCATCTCCTCTATTCCAATTTGTGGATTCCATTGAAACGGAGTCCATGCTTTTGGAATAAAAAATGATGTACTAACATTGATTTGAGGTTTCTTTGTTTTTTGATGTTCATTCACTTCTTTATGAACATGTAGAATCTTATAAACTAAATCAGCAATCCCTAAGACATCTTGTTCTTCCTCAAAAGGTAAACCCATCATAAAGTACAGCTTGATTGTGTGCCAGCCACCTGTAAAGGCAATACGAGCAGCCTCTAAAACTTCTTCTTCTTTAATATCTTTATTGATAATATCTCGCAAGCGCTGACTACCTGCTTCCGGAGCAAAAGTTAAACCTGTTTTTCTCGTTTGACTAACTTTATCCATCAAATCGAAACTGAATGAATCCAAACGTAAAGAAGGTAAAGATAAATTCACTTTTTGCTCTGCGCATAAATTAATTAATTCTTCGCTTAAATCTTCTAATTGCGAATAGTCCCCGGTTGATAAAGACAATAAGCCTAATTCATCATAACCAGTCGAAGAGATAATTTCCTTAGCCTGTTCAACAAGCGTAGAAACTTCTTTTTCTCGAACAGGACGATAGACCATCCCTGCTTGGCAAAAACGACAGCCTCTAGGGCATCCTCTAAACAATTCTAAATAAGCTCGATCATGAACGATTTCTGTATTGGGTACCATTGGTTTTGTTGGGAAACGAACCCCGTCCAAGTTTCTGACAATCCTTTTTTGAATTTTACTTGGAATATTATCTTTTAATTTAACTAATTCTTTGAAAGTACCATCTTCATGATATACCGGGTCATAAAAACGAGGCACATATATCCCTTCAATTTGCGCACATCGCAAAAGAAAATCTTCACGACTTTCAGACTCACGATCCCATGTTTGATACATTTCAATCAATTCATGATTTACTTCCTCACCATCGCCGATATTAAACAAATCAAAAAACTCTGCCAATGGCTCTGGATTATAGACAATCGGACCACCACCGAAAACAAGAGGATCATCATTGTTTCGGTCTTTGGCTCGAATAGGTATTCCCCCTAAATCAAGCATGTCGAGAATCGTTGGAAAACTCATTTCATATTGCAAAGTAAAGGCAACAATATCAAAGTCGCTTAATCTTGTTTTTGATTCGATGGAAATCAAGGGAAAATCATTTTCCTTCATCCACTCTCTCATATCCGCAGCTGGTGAAAATGCTCTTTCGCACCATGTATCTTCTCGTTGATTAATCACATCATACAATATACGTAATGCCATATTTGACATACCGATTGTATAAACATCAGGAAAACAAAATGCGAATCTAATCATATTCGCATTTTGCTCTAAATCTTTACTTTTATCGATAACATTCCATTCATTCCCTAGATATTGCGCCGGTTTTTCAACTCGACGTAATACAGATTTTGGATAGGAATACGTTTTTGTTTTTTTATTAGCCATTAATTCTATTTTCTAATTCTTTTGTTAATTCTTCATAACCCGGTTTACCAAGTAAGGCAAACATATTTTTCTTATAAGCTTCAACGCCTGGTTGATCAAATGGATTCACGCCTAATACATAGCCACTCACGCCACAAGCAAATTCGAAGAAATAGATTAAAGCACCAATATGTTTTGCATCTAAATTTTCAATTTCTAAGCGGATTGTCGGTGTGCCACCATCTTCATGTGCCAACATTGTTCCTTGTAAGGCAGTACGGTTTACTTCTTGCATTGTTTTTCCAACTAAGTAATTTAATCCATCTAAATCTTGATCATCGTGTGGAATTTCCATTTCAGTACGGGTTTTCACAACATCCAAAACGGTTTCAAACAAATGGCGATCTCCATCTTGAATAAATTGACCCATTGAATGTAAATCAGAAGTGAAGTTCACACCAGCTGGGAATAAACCTTTACCATCTTTTCCTTCACTTTCGCCATACAATTGTTTCCACCATTCATTAAAGAACATCAAGCAAGGATCATAATTGACTAAAATCTCAGTTTTATATCCACGTCTTAATAAAACATTTCTTAATCCTGCATAGCGTAAAGCTTGGTTCGTTTCCAAGTTAAATTCTAATGCTTCTTCTCTTTGAGCAGCCGCACCTGCCATCAAATCATCAATTGAGATGCCAGCAACAGCGATTGGCAATAATCCAACAGCAGTTAGAACTGAATATCTGCCACCGATATCGTCTGGAACAATGAAACTCTCATAACCGATTTGATTGGATAATTCTTTCAAAGCACCTCTTTGTTTATCTGTTGTAACAAAGATTCTTTCTTTACTTGCGTCACCATAACGTTTGACTAAATAATCACGTAAAATACGGAAAGCAATTGCTGGCTCAGTTGTAGTTCCTGATTTTGAAATCACATTTAAAGATACTTCTTTACCTTCTAAATAAACAAGTAAATCATGTAAATAATCACCACTAATTTGATGACCAACAAAAATAATTTCTGTTTGTTTTTCTTTGCCTGGAAATTGTGGTGTTAAAGCATCGATAACAGCTCTTGCTCCCAAATAAGAACCACCGATACCAACAACTAAAAGAACATCGCTATTCGCTTTAATTTTTTCAGCAGCCACTTTGATACGATCAAATTCTTCTTTGTCGTAATTGATTGGCAAATCTACCCAGCCAACAAAATCATTGCCTGGTCCGATTTTTTCAGTTAAATTTGTAAATCCAATTGCTAATTGTGTAGCAAGATAATCTAATTCATGTTCATTGATAAATGGTTTTAAATGTGTATCAGAAAGTTTAATCATTTTATTTCCCCTTATGTTCTTATAAGAATTTTTATTTATTATAAGACAGTAGTCACACTGTCGCAAATACAATCCTGTCTTTGTTCTATCAATAGTTCTGTTTCACCATGTCCGATATGCAATCCGCAATAATATTCAGACTCTTTGTCAATTGCAGATAGATATTGCATCAATTGTTGCCTAGATGGCATGACTTTTCCCGCACCTTGATAATGAATAGTTTTTTTATGTTGAAAGCCTGGTAATGCACTTAATGAAAATCCAAACTTTTCAAAACGCACTCGTTTCTGATTCCCTAGTTCAATCAAAGTAAAATTCATTTTTTTAATCATTTCTTGAGATTGCTTATCTCTTTTGTTTTGAAGACTGACAAACCAATCAGGAAATGCTTTTAATCCCTGATTTAGATAATCCACCTTTAGTAAATCTATCGCTATTTTCCGGAAAGCATCTACATTTTGCAGATTCTTATTTCCAAGCTCATTTAACTCATACTCATTTTCATTTTTATTTGAAAGAAGAGATTCGATAAATTCATCAAGAAACATCGCAAGCACATGGAAGCGATCTTTCTGTGAGATTTTTTGTTTAGAATACTTTTGCGAGATGAAATGATATAAATCCATGAAAATTCGGATTGGTCTTTTTACCTGTGCAATCAAAAACTGAATAAAATAATAATAAAGACCTGAATTATAATAATCATCTACAATGGCTTCTACTTCTCTCCATAGCATCAAATCATCAGCTGACATCGCATCAGATTGCAAAATTTCATAAGGTGGAAAATTCTGGTAAATCATCCCTCTTTTGTCACATTCCAAGCGAATTGGAACATTGGGTAACACTTTCAAAAAACCCATTTGCAGCATTTCTGGATCAAGCAAAAGTAATTCATTTGCAGATTGAATTTGAGATGCTAATGTTTCACTCGGTAGCCCAGCTATCAAGTCCAAATGCACATGTATATTTCCTAAATTTTTTATAGCAACTACTTTTTCCTTAAATTGCTCTGGATGATAAGGGCGATGAATAAGTTTCAAAACTTCTGGATTTGTTGTTTGAGCTCCTATTTCGAATTGAAATAATCCTTGAGGTGAACTTTTCAGAACTTCAATTTGTTCTTGTGTAATTAGCTCAGCAGCGATTTCAAAATGAAAATTCGTTCTTGTTTTCATCTCAGTAGATTTCCCAATTAAAAATTGCCATATTTTCTTAGCTCTACCTGCATCAGAATTAAATGTCCTGTCAATAAATTTCAATTGTCTAGGGTTATAATGCAAAATATGTTCTAATTCTTCGAACACCTCTTCTAAAGGTTTAAATCTAGTTCGAAATGTATTAGCTGAAAGGCAATAGGAACAACGATACGCACATCCTCTGCTGCCTTCATAATACAAAATGCGATCATTTAGATTGACTAATTCTTCATCCGAGTATGGAAATGTCCAATGTAATTCTTCTGATTCAGATATAATTTTTCTGTTAACATCATAATTGTTTTTAGAGAAAAGATAATTCACTATCCACTCGGCTGTGACCGAATCTCCCTCGGAAGAAATAATGGCATCTAAATACGGATTACGTTGCAACAGTTCAGCGGATTGCGAAGATGCATCTGGGCCACCCCATATAATCGCAGCATCAGAGAGAATTCTCTTCAAGTTTAAAGATAATTGCTCAATTAATTCTCGATTCCAAATATAACAAGAAAAGGCATAAACATCTGCCCGATGGGAAATCAATTCCTCAAAAAGATTAAGCCACGTATCGTTGATCGTTTTCTCGATAAAAACAACTTCAATTTGCTTATATATCAACAATTTATTACGAATATATCGCAAAGCTAAATTGGTATGACTAAAGCTTGAGTTTAAGGCAACTAGAACTACTTTTTTCATGAAGTCACCCTCGTAATTAATGGTTTCACCTTGCATTGATTGTTGGCAATATCGATAATTACAACAGCAGTTCCCTCTTCAAGTTCAGAATCAGCTATTGCAGAGTAAAATGAAACTTCCCTCTTTTCTTTAAGCACGATAAATCCTGGGTCTGGTGGATAAATGGTTGTATAAACATGAGCAATCTGTCCAACAACAATTTTTTCATGCTGCTTGCTCAAAGAACTATTATTCTTTTTTTGGTATTTCTTTAACACTAAAAGAAGTACAAAATAAGCAATTGCTAATGCAAGCGTAACTAGGATCAAAATCCATATCCATTCAAGCATTTGATTCGTACTTATTGGAAAAAGGACTTGCATTAAGCCTCCTCAACTATTGATGATTAGAATAAAATTCAGTTGCTGAAGAATAGAATTGCTCTTGAACAACTTCTTTTTTGACAAAACCTAGATCATCCATCTTTAATAACCCATTTGATAAAGCTTCCTCTCGCAACTCGGCATAAAATTCCGCATCTGCCGCGCTATGATAGGCCTTTACTAGAGGTAATGTAAAGAAAGATAAAGGGAAAATCAGCAAGGCTAAGAAATACCAACCAATAAAAGAAAGATCAAGTAAAAACCAGTTTCCTTTCTTCCCTTTCACCATTTTTTTCGATAATTGTAAGGCACTTCGATAATGTAAATTAGGATTATCTGCAAGCAACCATTCTGCTGGTCGATAACTATATCTCTTGATGACTGAGACAATCGAAAAGATTGTATAAATAATGAAAATAAGGCCTAGTAGCCAAATGTATGGCAAAATGCTATTAATGAAATGATCCCAAAATAGTTGCTCAAATTGCATTGAATATAAATTCTCTCTTGTAAAAGCAAGTAAACCAAAAGCAAATCGATAGAAAATTACAATCATTAACAATTGGACTAATAGAACAGGTAGAATCCATATAAATTGCCATAAATCTCTCCAGGACATTCCTCGGAAAATTCCACCATAATTTTTTCGTTTCAAATTATGAAACATTGTAGAAAAAGGAATTTGCCCATTTGTTTCTCTATTTCTCAAAAAAAATAATGCAACACCTGAATCAAGATGATTTAAAAATACTATTCTAACAATTGAAACCATCACCAATTGCAGCAAAGCAATGATTAAGACAACAATTGAAAATCTTAGAAGAATTTCAATGAAATTAAACATCTCAACTTCATCAATCACATAAATTCGATTCACTAAGCTTATAATGCTTGTCACTGCAGCACCCATAAATACTAAATAGAAAAAAATCGAAATAATTTGTTGAATGAAATTTGAGATAAAACCCTTAGTCAAAATCATCCCATAAGCATTACCGAATCCATTTTTCAAAGCATTTTTAGCTCTTTGCTTTAATTCACCACAAGAAGACATGAAACTATTTCCTTTCATTCATTTTCTGAAGTAATTGTATAGGATTTCTCCTCATTCCAATCAACGATGATTAATTTGGTATCATTTAATTTTCCAGCCAATAATTCATCGGCTAATTGATCTTCAATTTTTTTCTGTATCGTTTTGCGCAATGGTCTCGCACCATATTTAGGATTATAACCATCAATTGCTAATTGATTTCTAGCTGCATCTGTGATTGTGATTTCCATATTATGGCGTTTCACATCTCTTTCTACATCCTTTAACATTAAATCAACAATTTGACGAATTTCTTCTTTCGACAATTCACTAAAGATGATCGTCTCATCAATACGATTTAAAAATTCAGGTCTAAAAATGTCTTCCATCGCAGATTGAACTCGATTCTCCATCGAGATTTTTCCGTCAGATCCGAATCCAATACTATTCCCTTTTAACGAGGTTCCTGCATTCGATGTCATGATGATAACAGTATTTGCGAAATTAACAACGCGACCTTGACTATCAGTTAATCGACCATCATCAAGAATTTGCAATAAAATATTGAACACATCTTTATGCGCTTTCTCAATTTCATCAAATAAAACAACACTATATGGTCTTCTTCTAATTTTTTCTGTTAATTGCCCGCCATCATCGTAGCCTACGTATCCTGGAGGTGATCCAATTAACTTACTGACTGTATGTGGCTCCATAAACTCTGACATGTCCAGACGAACTAGAGAATCCTCTTCTTCAAAAAGAGTTTCTGTCAAAGCTTTGACCAATTCTGTTTTACCAACACCAGTAGGGCCAACAAAGAAGAATGAAGGTGGTTTTTGTTCAGAACCGAATCCTGCACGCTTGCGACGAATAGCTCTAGCAACAGCGTTAACCGCTTCTTCTTGCCCGATGATGCGTTCATGTAATCGTTCTTCAAGATGTAATAATTTATCTGTCTCTGTTTCTGTAATCTGTTGAACAGGAATCCCTGTCCACATTTCAACCACTTTTGCGATGTCCTCAACATCAATCACAACTGGCTGACAAATTTCTTCAATTTCTTCTAAACGTTTGTTGATTTTCAACTGCTTTTCTCTGAGATTTGCATCATGTTCATAAAGTTCTAAGGCTTTTGCTTCATCTGTATTCTCAGTGATTTGTTTATATGAATCTGCAATTTCTTCGTCTAACTCTTTTGCTTTATTTTGTAGCTCTTTTTGTTCCGTTAATAATTTATTATCTAAATTCACTCTTGAACCTGCTTCATCGATAATATCAATCGCTTTATCAGGCAAGAATCTTTCATGAATATAGCGATCAGATAATTGAACTGCTGACAAAATTGCAGTTGGAGTATATTTCACGAAATGATGTTTCTCATAATAATCTTTGACGCCATTTAGAATCTCAATTGCTTCTTTGACAGAAGGTTCATCAACAATGACTTTTTGGAAACGTCTTTCTAAGGCAGAATCCTTTTCAATGAAACGACGATATTCATCCAAAGTTGTTGAACCAATAACTGAAACTTCACCTTTTGCTAATGCTGGTTTGAGAATATTGGCTGCATTCATCGCTCCATCAGCGTCTCCTGCACCCATGATATTGTGCAATTCATCGATGACCAAAACGATGTTACCGTCTTTTTTTGCATCTTCAATGACGCCTTTCATACGGCTTTCAAATTGACCACGGAATTGAGTTCCTGCAACCATTGTCGTCATATCCAATTGATAAATCTGTTTATCCAATAGTTTGGCAGGCACTTCTTTATTAACAATTTTGAGTGCTAACCCCTCAGCAATTGCTGTTTTACCAACACCTGGTTCACCAAGTAAAACTGGATTATTTTTATTTCGGCGATTAAGAATTTGAATCACACGATGCAATTCTTTATCTCGACCTATAATTTGATCGATTTCACCGTTTTGAGCCTTTGTTGAAAGATTCGTCCCAAATTGATCCAAATATTTATTTTTTCTCTTACGGCGACTTCTACCTTCATTAGCCTTTTTGGCATCATCTTTTTTCGATGTATCTGCTTTATTATCAATCGTTGCCGCCATTAAGCTGCTATGTTTATTATCGTCGATATCATCGTCTTCTTCGTCATCATCTTCTTCATTCATATTGAAAAACGGCATGTCATTCATATTGAAATCTCCAAAATTCAAACCATTTTCCATATCAAAATCATCACCCATCATGCCTTTTAAGAAATCAAAAGGACTTGAATCCCCCATTTGTTCCATGACAGAATTCATTCTTTCTTGAATCTGTTCGACATTTTCTTCATTAATTCCTGATTTTTTAAACAAGCCATCTAGTCCACCAATTTTTTTCTCGAAAGCACATTTTAAACAAATGCCTTCACTTACAGGTTCATTGTTGACCATTCTCGTTGTGTAGACAACAGCTTCATTTTCTTTACATATTTGACATTTTGACATTCTTAATTTTTAATCCAATCTATTTCAATCTATCTTTTCTATCCTTTATTATAAACCAAACTACATTATTTCAAAGTAACGAAGGATATACTCGATGTAAAACTTGTTTCAAATACTGACCAGTGTACGATTCAGAGACTTCAGATACTTGTTCAGGCGTTCCAGTAGCAATGATTTGGCCTCCGCCACTTCCGCCTTCTGGTCCTAAATCAATGATGTGATCAGCAATTTTAATAACATCTAAATTATGTTCAATCACGAGTACTGAATTCCCTTTCTCTGTTAATCTCTGCAAAATATGTACCAACTTATGAACATCAGCTGTATGCAATCCAGTAGTCGGTTCATCGAGAATATAGAACGTATTTCCAGTATTCGTTTTAGAGAGTTCAGTTGCTAATTTCACCCTTTGCGCTTCACCACCAGATAATTGCGTTGAAGGCTGTCCCAATCGAATATAACCTAACCCAACATCTAACAAAGTTTGTAATTTACGGACGATTTTCGGAACATTTTCGAAGAAATGATAAGCTTCCTCAATCGTCATTTCCAAAACATCGGAAATGCTTTTGTCTTTATACTTCACTTCTAAAGTTTCTCGATTATATCGTTTTCCTCCACAAACATCACAAGTGACATAAACATCTGGCAAAAAGTGCATTTCGATTTGATTCACACCATCACCTTTACATGCTTCGCAGCGACCACCTTTGACATTAAAGCTAAACCGACCGATTTTATAACCTCTCGCTTTTGCTAATTTCGTTTCTGCAAACAGAGATCTGATATCTGTAAAAACGCCTGTATACGTTGCAGGATTCGAACGCGGTGTACGGCCAATTGGCGATTGATCAATCGCGATGACTTTGTCCAAATGTTCAATGCCTTCAATTGATTTTACGGCAGTATTCACTTTTCTAGTGCCATTTAACTTTTCAGCTAGTTTTTTATACAAAATCCCGTTTACCAATGAACTTTTTCCTGATCCTGAAACGCCAGTTACACAAGTGAGCATACCTAGAGGAATCTCCACATCGATATGTTTTAGATTATTCTCATGACAATCTTTTAAGATGAGTGAATGACTATTCCCTTTTCTTCTTTGTTCTGGGATTTCAATTTTTTTCTTGCCAGATAAATATTGACCAGTGATGGATTCATTATTTTTCAAAATTTCCTCTGGTCGTCCTGACGCGACAACCTGGCCACCAAATTCACCAGCTAATGGCCCGATATCTATCACATAATCTGCTTCCCATATTGTTTCTTCATCGTGTTCTACAACGATAACTGTGTTTCCAAGATCTCTTAAATGCTTTAAAGTTTTCAGTAGCTTTGAATTATCGCGTTGATGTAAACCGATACTCGGTTCATCAAGTACATATAAAACACCAGTTAATCCAGAGCCAATCTGGGTTGCAAGTCTGATTCTCTGCGCTTCACCACCCGATAAAGTACCAGCTGCTCTCGCTAATGTTAAATAATTTAGGCCAACCTCTAATAAGAAATTCAAGCGACCAGATAATTCTCTCAAAATTGGTTCCGCAATTTTGGATTGATAATCATTCAGTTCAACTTGCTCAAGATAGAGCTTCGTTTCTTCGATTGGTAATTTCGTTAATTCATAAATATTTTTGCCGCCAATTTTAACCGATAAGCTTTCTTTGTTCAGTCTAGCTCTATGACAATTTGGACATGGCGTCACTGATACATATTGCTCATAGTATTCGCGAAGATCACCATTAGCTTCTTCATATCTTTTTGTCAGGCTTGGAATCACGCCAACCCAATCCCGATAATAATCTTTTCCACGATTATATTTACTATTACTTGTGTCTATTTTTAACTCTTCACCATTGTTACCATATAGAACAATGTTTTTGCTATCTTGATCCAGGTCTTTCCATGGTGTATCCAAAGAAATTCCATAGCATTTCGAAAGTGCTTCAATGAAGCCTCTTGCCCAACTTTTCCGGTCGCCAAAATTCCATCCTGCTACTTGAATTGCCCCATCATTGAGGGATAATTTTTCATCGTGAATAACTAGCTCAGGATCGATCTCAGACATTTGCCCTAAACCATTACAGGTTGGACAAGCACCAAGCGGATTATTGAACGAAAATGAACGAGGCGCAATTTCATTAATGCTGATATTACATTCCGGGCAAGCAAAATGTTGTGAATATAAATGGCTTTCTTCTGTTGACTCTTCTGTATTATCGGCTGGAAGGACATATTCCAGTAATGCCAAACCATCCGCTAAATCCAAACATGTTTCCAATGAATCAGCCAAGCGGCTTTTAATTCCCTCTTTAATGACGAGTCGATCAACAACAATATCGATTGTATGTTTTTTATTTTTTTCTAATTTATAATCTTCAGGAAGATCATTGAGCAAGATAGTTTCGCCATCAATTCTGATTCTAGCAAAACCCTCTTTGCGATAAAGGTCGATTTGCTTTTTGAATTCTCCTTTACGGTCTCTAACCACAGGTGCATAAATAACAGCTTTCGTTTTTTCGGGATAGGACATAATATGGTCGAGCATTTGATCAATCGATTGTTGTTCGATGACTTTCCCACATTTTGGACAATGAACGGTTCCTGCTCTTGCATATAGCAAACGCAAATAATCATATATCTCTGTGACTGTTCCAACTGTCGATCTGGGATTATTTGATGTCGTTTTCTGATCAATCGCAATCGCTGGAGATAGCCCTTCTATTTTATCAACATCCGGTTTTTCCATTTGACCTAAAAATTGTCTCGCATAAGAAGACAACGATTCAACATAGCGACGTTGCCCTTCGGCATAAATCGTGTCAAAAGCTAACGAAGATTTTCCGCTTCCTGAAAGACCAGTGATGACAACCAGTTTGTCTCGTGGAATCGTTATGTCAATATTTTTTAAGTTATGTTCTCTTGCTCCTAAAATGGAAATTGTATTTTTTGTCTGTTCTAAGTTATTTATCATTTTTATCTTTTCTATTTTTTTAGTTTTTTATGAATGAATTAGTTCTTCTTATCTAATTCATAGGCAATGATACCAAATGCAATTGCCGCATTTAACGATTCTGCATTACCTGGCATTGGTATTGTTATGATTTGATCCGCAATTTCTTTTAATTCATCAGAAATCCCATGTGCTTCATTGCCGATACAGATGACAAAGCTATTTTCGCCATTTGCGAATTCAAATTTCTCTAAAGAAGTTCCATTCATATCGCTCAGGAGGACTGTAATTTTGTTCTTTATTGTAAGGTCCTTCAACTCTTGATAATCTTCGACTTCAATTAAATCAAGTGCAAATAATGAGCCCATCGTAGACCGCATAACTTTTGGATTAAAAGGATCAACTGAACCTTTTTTCAGAATAAGGGCGTCATAATTGAAGGCATTTCCTGTACGAATCATGGTCCCCAAGTTTCCAGGATCATTGATTTGATCAAGTAAAGCAATTTTCAGGTTTTCTGAATTCTGACTCTTGAAAAACCAGTCTTGCAGATTGTGCAGTTCAGGTTTTTCGATAATTAAGATGACACCTTGCGGCTGTCTCGAATCAGCTAAAGAAGCAAACAACTCTTCTTCCACACGAAAACATTGTTTAATAAAAGCTTTTGCTTTGTCCTCGCCTTGTTTTTCTGCTGCTTCAAAAAAACGATTAAAAATGGTTTTTCCAATCTGATTATCGATAAATAAATACGAATCAATTTTCGCTTTGTTTTGTATCGCACTGATTGCTGCACGCACACCTTCAATTAATATCTGATTGTATTTTTTTACCCCTTGAGAAGTATTTAATTTTAACCATTGTTTCGCTTTTACATTTTGTCTTGAACTGATTAAGGTTATATCATTAAAATTCATTATTTTCATTCCTTTATGCAAAAGAGCACCCTATCTGGATGCTCTTTAACCATTATATCATGTTTGAAAATAAGCTGAAATTATAAAGCTGATTTTGCTGATTCACAAAGTTTTGCAAATGCTGCTTTGTCATTTACTGCTAATTCAGCCAAAATTTTTCTGTCTAATTCAATACCTGCTAATTTTAATCCATGCATTAAGCGGCTATATGAAATTTCATTTTGTCTTGCTTCTGCATTGATTCTTGCAATCCATAATTTTCTGAAATCACGTTTTTTCTGACGGCGATCACGGAAAGCGTAAACACTGGATTTCATGACTTGTTGATTTGCTACACGGAATAATTTACTTTTACGACCGAAATAGCCTTTTGCTTGTTTTAATACTCTTTTATGGCGGCTTCTTAATTTAAAGCCTCTTTTTGCTCTTGGCATAGGTTACCTCCGATAAATCTTATTTGTAAGGGATCAAACGTTTGATGCGTTTTGTATCAGGTTCGCTGGCTGTTACGATTTGACGTAATTTACGTTTACGTTTTGTTGTTTTTTTCGTCAAAATGTGCTTTTTGAAAGCTTGGCCACGTTTCACTTTACCTGTGCCCGTTACTTTAAATCTTTTCTTTGAAGAACTATGTGATTTTTGCTTTGCCATATAGGCCTCCTTATCTCAATTGGATGAAGTTATCATCCTCTTATTTATCATTGCTTAGTGATAAATACATGACCATATGTCTACCTTCCATACTAGGTGCACGATCTACCTTGCAAATACTTCCCACTCTTTCGATGAAATCTTCCATGACTGCATAACCTTGATCTTGGAAAGCCATCTCTCTACCTCTGAAACGAATAACAACTTTTACTCTGTCACCATTCTCGATAAAACGAATCGCATTTGTTGCTTTTACATTTGTATCATGTTCTTCAGTAGTCAATTTAATTTGTACTTCTTTTAACGAAGTGGTTTGTTGATTCTTTCTCGCTTCACGTTCTCTTTTGGATTGTTCATAAGTGAATTTTCCGTAATCCAGAATTTTTGCAACTGCATTATTTGGATTATTTGAGATTAAAACCAAGTCCAAATCTCTTTCATAGGCAATTTCCAAAGCTTCATCTGTTGGAATAATACCTAATTGTTCTCCGTTCTCGTCAATTAATCGAACTTTGTCCACACGAATGTCTTCATTGATCATGTGGCTATTTTTTGATTTAGCGATAAGACACCTCCTTATTTAATCGCATAAAAAAAGCGGATTGATTCCGCTATCTCAAAAAAACAACAAATTTAATCAGATGTTTTTCATATAAACCTCTTCGCTTAGCTCAAGGTGAGATGGAATCTACTTTTTGTTACTTGGATACTATACAAGGGTGTTTTGGGATTGTCAAGGGAGTTTTTGTTTAGGTTTTGACTTTGGGGTTTCCGTTTTAAGATTGCTTATCGAGTTTGCTTCT
>CAYFSZ010000004.1:0-34235 GCA_964346085.1 uncultured Mageeibacillus sp.
TTTATCTTGTATTTTTCCATTTAAAACGATGGCAATATCAATCATGAATTACTGAAACCTTCATTAGCTAATTCGCGAAGTAATGCAATTTCTGCTAAACGATCATCTTTTGAAAAAATACCGCTGCCTGCAACAAAAGCATCAGCACCTGCATTTGCGACTTCTTTAATATTGTTTCTAGAAATGCCTCCATCAACTTGAAGGAAAATATCTCTACCGGACTGTTTTATCATTTCTCTCGTCCTGCGAATTTTATCTGACATTGTATCAATATAGGACTGTCCACCAAAACCCGGGTTAACAGTCATTATCAATATTAAATCAACATAAGGTAAAAATTCTGTCAGTGTTTCAACGTTTGTACCTGGATTAATCGCGATACCCGCAGAACAACCAAGAGATTTTATTTTTTGAATAGAACGATGAGCATGTACTGCTACTTCCTGATGAATAGTGATAGATGAAACACCTGCATTTGCAAATGGTTCAATGAAATCATCTGGATTCGTTACCATTAAATGAGCATCGATAGGCATATCTGTATATGGTTTAATTGCATGGGCAACGATAGGTCCAAAGGATAAATTGGGAACAAAATGTCCATCCATCACATCAAAATGAATCCAGTCTGCATTCTTGATACTTTCTACGTCTTCTCCAAGTTTCGCAAAATCTGCAGAAAGAATACTTGGGCAAATAACAATATTCTGATTTTCGTTTCTTGTTAACATAAATCCCTCCCCTAAAATTTATTATTATTCTCTATTTCTTTTCTTAATACTTGATACCTTTTTAATCTCTCAGGATGAATCATACTTCGTTCTGCATTAAGAACGGCACATTTCGGCTCATGCTCATGCGTACAATTATTGAATTTACACTGTGTAGATAATTTTGCAATCTCTGGATATGAATTTGCAAAATCTTGAGGCTTAATATTAAGCTGTTCAAAATCGACCGTTTGAAATCCTGGAGTGTCTGCTACATAACTCTCTGCATATGGAAATAATTCAATATGTCTTGTGGTTTGTTTCCCTCTTCCTGCTTTTTCAGATAATTTTCCTGTCAACATTTTAGTTTCATCAAATAATCGATTAATCAAAGTTGACTTACCCACCCCGCTTTGTCCAGCAAAAGCAACTACTTTGCCTTTAATTATTTCCTTCAATAAAGTTAAATCATCTTCATCATGACCAAATCTAAGAATTTGATATTTTGCGGGTTGATAATTCTCAAATAAATCTTTTTCAACTAATTTTTCCGCATCAGTTAAATCAGTTTTTGTTAATAATAAAATTGGTTCAATCTTAATCATTTCTGAATAGGACAATAAACGATCAATTAAAAATAAATCCGGTTCAGGTAAATGTGTTGATAATGTAATTAATAACACATCCAGATTTGTCATTGGGGGACGTTTTAATTGATTTTTCCTAGGCAAAATGTTATCAATCACATAAGGAATATCAGGATCTCCTGATGATGAAAATTCGACAATATCTCCAGGCAAGGGTGAAATATCATGCTTGCGAAATATCCCTCTCGGAGTAGCAATTCCTTCAAAAAAAGGATGGTAACGATGTAATAAATATTGCCCCCCTACACCTTTGAGAATAATTGCTTGATTTTCTTTTAACTTATTCATAAATTCCTACAATCAATGTTTATGGAGTTTCTGGAATCTCAGTAGGAACATCTGGTTCAGCATCAGTTGGAGCTGGAGCTTCTTCAGTCACTGTTGGTGCAGTTGTTGGCTGCGTCGTAGGATTTAACATATTCTGGTAATCTTCATAAGTACCTAATAAAAATACAATATTAGAAACAGATTCAACATCAGTTCCACTGCTTACAGATTGCTCTAATATGTAACAGTCCTGCGGATTCGTTTGATGATTTGCAATAGCTTTTGAAGCTTGACTAATATATTGAACGTTTATAGTGCTTGGTGCTAGCGAACCCCAACTATTAATATCGCTATATACAACATCCAAAGTTTGTCCCACATAATTTGGCATTAAGATTGTTTTCTGAGTTGTTTCAGTAGGATTGAAAAATTCATTGAATTGTTTTGCTGTCCCATAGGTAACAGATACAGATGCATTTGAACGAACTTCTGTTCCTGCTTCAGGTGTTTGTAAAATAATGACACGACTTTCCTCAGGTACACTTCCGTCATACCCTTCAGCTTTTCCTATGCTCAAATTGGCGTTTTCTAAAATTTCTACAGCATCAGCCCAAGAATAACCTACTATATTAGGAACAACAGTTGTCTGATTACCTGTAGAAATATACACATAAACCGTTTCTCCAACAGGCAAAATATTTCCTGCAAGAGGGACAGTCCTGATAACCGTATTTTGATCAACAGTGGTTGAATTTTCTTCAGTAATGAGAACCCCGTACCCAGCTTTCAATAAGATTTGTTCAGCTTTTTCTCGACTAAGGCCCTTTACATCTGGAACTTTTGTTGCCTCAGAACCAGCGCTTACTTTTAAACGTAATTTATCTGTTTTTGTGTTGAATCGTTGATTTACTTCAGGTGACTGATCAAAGATATTACCTTTTTCAACATCGTTTTCAACCCATTCAATCAACAGATTTTTATCTAATACAAGACCATATTCATCCATAAGCTTATTCGCAACTTGATCGATATTTTGACCTGTGTAATCTTCAAGAATGAAAGTAGTCACATCAGATTCATCATTATCAGAATTCATGAATTGTCGATATAACCAAACAAAACCCGCAACTAATAAAGCTAATGATAGAATCACAATGAAAATAACACCTGCTGTGTCTCGAGTTTTATAACGCTTACTTTTATTAATCGTGTTTTCAACTTCCAAAACTTTATTATAATTTGAATTTCGTGTTTGAGCTCCTAAAGCGGTAGAAGTTTCAACTTGATTAATACTGCCTGTGACAACCCCATATTGACCATTAGGATTTCGCATAAAAGCATCTAATTCGTTTACAAAACTTAGCGCAGAAGGATATCTATTTCCAGGACTTTTTTGAATTGCTTTAAACACAATATTGTCTAAAGCTTTGGGCAAACTACCAACGTAACTACTAGGTACATCAGGCATTTCTTGTAATTGTTTTATTGCAACAGCAACGGAAGATTCTCCATCAAATGGTAACTCTCCTGTTAGCATTTCATAAAGAATAATTCCAAGAGAGTATAAGTCTGAACGCTCTGTAACATGTCCACCTCTTGCTTGCTCAGGAGAAAAATAATGTACCGAACCAAACGCAACACCACCTGTAATTGTGATCGTATTTGCATTTGTTGTTCTGGCAATTCCGAAGTCAGTGACTTTGGCGACCATATCAGAAGTAATCATTACATTTTGTGGTTTCATATCACGATGAATAACACCACGTTTATGAGCATGTTCAAGTGCTAAACTGATTTGGATCATTAAAGGAACTGCTAATCGGTAATCTAAGGCGCCCTGCTCTTTGATTAAATCTTTTAAAGTTTTTCCATCAACATATTCTTGAACAATATAACGAATGTCTCCATCTTGACCATAGTCTAATACAGCGACAATATTTGGATGATCTAAACTTGCTGCTGCTCTGGCTTCAGTTGCAAATCTACGGATAAATTCAGGATCATCAGATAGTTCATCTCTCATAATTTTCAAAGCAACGTATTGTTGATTTTGAAGATCTTCTGCTAGATAAACATGAGCCATCCCACCTTGTCCTAAAGCTCTGATTACTCGATATCTATTTCCAAGTACTTTTCCGGAAGATAATTGTTGTCGATTAATTTTCATTGTTTCTCCTGATGCCTTTTTACTCAAAAACAACCGTTATGACGGTAATATTATCTTTACCGCCTTCTTCAATTGCTTGTGAAATCAAGCTTTTGCTTATTTCATTAGGATCATTTAGTTGAATCATTGTATTTTCGATATTTGCTTCGGTGACATAACCATGTAATCCATCACTGGATAAGAGAAATTTATCATGTTTCTTTAAATCAATATGTACGAAATCTGGATTTAAATATTCTGAACAACCAAGTGCTTGTGTCACCATATGTCTTTGCGGATGAGTTGATACTTCAGCAGGTGTAATAGTCCCTGCATCAAGCATCTCTTGCATGACAGTATGATCTTTGGTCAAAGCTTCTAAGTAGCGATTTCTCAAAATATATGCACGAGAATCTCCAATATGAACAATATAAGCACTATTTTCATAGAAAACAGCAATTGTAAGAGTTGTTCCCATACCCTTATTCTTAGGAGTTTCTAAGGAGTTTAAATAAACTTTGATATTTGATTTTTGAATAACATCATTCAGTAAACCTTGCACGACCATTGCATCATCGCTCATTGGTAAATCTTTACCAAGACGATCCTTAACATAGTCAACAGCAATTTGACTTGCCAGTTCACCATTTAAATGTCCACCCATTCCATCAGCTACGATGGCAACAAAAGGAAAATCAGAATCGAATTTAATGAAACCATAATTATCTTCATTACCTTCTCTAACCAAACCAACATCAGATTGAGCTGCAAAATTATACTTTTTTGCCATAGTTATCTCTTTTCTTAATGATTCAAAGAATCATACTTTTTCGAACATATATTTTATAATAAAGCCTCTAAGTAGGCAAGAAATTCAGAACATATATTCCTTAGGATTTATTTAAATTTGTATGTTGTCGTCTCAATTGCCCACATGCAGCAGTGATATCTTGACCAGCTGAATAACGGATTGTTGCATTAATTCCATTTTGAAGTAATATTTTATGAAATTGATCGATATCGTTTTGTTGTGGCCTAGTCCAGTCAGAATCTGGAATTTCATTCGCAGGAATTAAATTCACATGAGAATGACTATTTTTTAACAAACGAGCTAATGCTTCCGCATGTGATTTCTGATCATTAACACCTTTAAACAATGTATATTCATAAGTGACTCGTCGACCAGTTTCTTTGAAATAATAATTTGCTGCATCAAGAATTTCTGGTATTGGATAATTTTTGGAAATAGGCATCAGAACATTTCTTGTGCTCTGATCAGCAGAATGCAATGAAATCGCTAAAGTAATTGGCAGATTTTCATTTGCCAACGCTTTGATTTTTGGAACCAGCCCACATGTAGAAAGCGTGATATTACGCAAACTAATGGTAATTCCATCTTCTGATCTAAGCATTTTTAAAAATCGAATCGTTTCGGCATAATTATCTAAAGCTTCACCTATTCCCATCAAAACCGCATGAGAAACTCTTGAGTTCTCTGCATGGGCTATTGCTGCAATTTGAGCCATCATTTCACCTGCCGACAAATGTCGATTTAGGCCTAATTTTGCAGATGCACAAAAATGGCAACCCATTCTACAACCAACCTGTGTCGTCAAGCAAACAGAATGTCCATATTCATAGTGCATAGAAACGGTTTCAATTAGATTCCCATCTTGTAATTCAAAGAGGTATTTTTTTACTGGTTCTTTTGCAGAAGATTCTACTTTCGAAATCTTAAGCGGTGGCCATTGCATTTCTCCTTTGATAATTTGACGCATATCTTTAGAGATATTAGTCATTTCATCGACATCTTGAATATATTTTGATTGCCATTGCAATAATTGATTAACTCTGAATTTGGGCCAATGATATTTTTCTGCCAAAATATCAAAATCTTCTCTCGTATAATCATAAAAAATTCTTTTTAAATCTTTATTTATCATTTGAATTACATTCCTTTCTCAAGCCGCAAATATAAAAACCATCTAATGGCATTTCATCAGGCAATATCCGAATGCCATTGGATAAGATTGATTTTTCAAAGAAAAATCGATTGTTCGGCTTAATATACTCAAGTAAAAAATTCATATCTACAAGAGAGAAATTTTTGCCCTCTTCCGAATCCAAAAAAATGGAGATTAAATTTTCATTTTCATCAGGATTTATTGTACAAGTACTGTAAATCAATATGCCATTTTCTACTAAAAACTTTGATCCTAAATTTAACAATTCTAACTGAATTTCAGGATATTGTTGAATCGATTCATAACTTGATTTCAACTTGATTTCAGGTTTGCTTGATGCCACTCCTAGACCACTACATGGCACATCTAAAACAACTTGATCAAATGTATCATGATTATTTTTCGCATAATCTTGTAAAGTTGTATGAAGTGGCGAAATATAATCGGCCTTTACTCTTGAACAATTCTCAAGCAATCTATTAAATCTATTTTGATTAGGTTCCAATGCAGTTATTTCAATCTGTTCTCGATCCTGATAAAAAGAAAAAGATTTTCCTCCTTGTCCTGCACAAGCATCTAAGATTGACTTGCTTTTAAAGTGTAAATTCATCAATCCTATCATCATTGAAGATTCATCTTGCACATAAAACCATCCTTGTTGATATCCGGGGATTTCTTGAATCTGACATTGAACATTATGTAAATAAAACGAATCCGGATGAAACATACCTTCGTTAACTTGAATATTTAAGGCCTCACAGTCCCTTCGCCATTTTTCTTTAATTTTTTCGTTTTGAATAAAACAAACGGAAATGCCATCTTTTTTGTTAAAATAGCTTTCTAATATCTCTATGGCCTTTTCCGTTCCATACCATTTTTTATATAGACCAAATACTTCAGAAGAAATACCATACAAAAGATGTTCTTTCTTTTTGGTAATTTTAATTGGCTGGCGAATGGAATTTCTTAAAACGGCATTTACATAAGATGATGTATATGATTTATTAAAATGAGAAGTTAATTTAACCCCTTCATCAACTGCTGCTGAATTCGGTATTTTCTCTGAAAAAAAGATTTGCCACAATGAAACTTGAATAATCGCGCGAACGGTAGGATCAATTTTATCAAAACTTACTTTGGAATGTTGTTTTATTAATTCATCAATATAAGGAAGTCGTTCAATCGTTCCGTATATTAGAGCTTTCAAAAAATTCTTATCAATGATAGTTAATTTGTTCTCTGAAAAAAGATGATGAATCACTTCATTTGAAAATTCATCATCCTCTAGTATTCTTAATAATCCATTAACAGCGAGTGCCCTTACTTGATCGTATTGTGACATTGAAATTATCTTCTCTTACCACTATTAACAATAGCTAGAATTCTCAAAAAGGATACAAGCGCTGTTGCTGCTGAAGCCACATATGTCATCGCGGCAGCATTTAATACTTTTCTAGCTCCTCTTAACTCATCAGGATTTAGCATCTGGTTTTCATTCAATACACGTATGGCTCTAGAACTCGCATTAAACTCAACCGGTAAAGTCACGATATAAAATAAAAATGCAAAAAAGTATAATATTAATCCCACATAAGCAATGGTCATTCCCAAATTGGTAAAACTATTAATCATAACACCTATCATTGCTAAATAAGGTCCTGCCATTGAACCAATATTTGCAACTGGTACTAACGAAGAACGGATTTTGTTTGGAATATAGCTTACGCCATCTTGAATGGCATGTCCTGCTTCATGAGCAGCAACACCAACAGCTGCAATAGAATTGCTATAACGAGTTGATTCAGATAAACGTAATACATCATTGCGAGGATCATAATGATCTGTTAGATGACCAGCAATACCCTCAACGCGAACATTCGTTAAATCATTCATTTGCAATATTTTCAAAGCGGCTCTTTCTCCATTCAAACCATTACTAGTCGGAATTTGGCTATACTTAGAAAATGTACTTTTTACTTTAAATTGAGCAAATAAGCTAAAAATAAAACATACAATCATTAAAATCCAATACATGATTATCCTCCTAAAATTTGTCCTTTTTGATAATTGTGGGAACATTGTTCAGACTTCATTCTTTTCCCCGATTCAAATTGAATCACATCGAGACGTAAATGTCCCTTTAAACATTGAACAATAAAACCATTGTCACAACTAATTAATTCACCAGGTTGACCAGTCATTTTTTCTTGGTCAATGATGGTAGCTTCAAATATTTTTAAACGAGTTCCTTGTAAATATGTATATGAACCTGGCCAAGGCTGCGTTCCTCGTATTAAATTATAAATTTGTAAAGCGTCCCTATTCCAATTAATTTTCCCTGTATTGCGATCGAGTTTTGGAGAATGAGTTGCACTACTATGATTTTGAGGGATTCTTTGATATTTCTTCTCAAAGAAATCAGGTAAAAATTCGAGGATTGTCTCAGCACCTAAGTTTGCTAATTGTTCAAATAATTGACCTGCATTTATCGCATCGCTAATCGGCAATTTTTTTTGAAAAAGAATATCTCCAGTATCGCAACCTTTATCCATTTGCATTATCGTAATACCAGTCTCTTTTTTTCCATCTATAATTGCTGCATGTATAGGAGCTGCTCCACGATATTCCGGGAGTAAAGATGCATGTATATTGATGCAGCCTAATTCAGGAATAGCAAGTACATCTTGCTTTAAAATCTGACCATAAGCTGCAGTTATCATTAAATCGGGCTTTAAATCACGTAGCTGTTTTTTTACCTTTTCATCATTAATACTTATAGGTTGCAACAGCATAAGATTTTGAGAATTTGCATAAGCAGCGACTGGTGTATCAACAATTTCTTGTTTTCTACCTTTGGCTTTATTAGGTTGACTAATAACCGCAATCAACTGATATCCAGATTCAACCAAAGCTTGTAAAGCAGGAACAGCAAAATCAGGTGTGCCTAAAAATATGATTCTTTTTTCTAGCAATTCTGGTTTCAAACTATCCTCTAATTAATCTTCTTTTTCTTGTAAATCTGACTCATGAATAAGTTCACCAATCAATTTTTCAGTGAACATAATACCTTCTAAATGATCATACTCATGTTGAATACATCTTGCTTTCAAATCATTTGCTGACATTTCCTGAAAGTTTCCTTGAACATCCTGATAACGGATAACTACATCAGTAAAACGTTTTACTTTACCGTACATATGAGGAAGCGATAAACAACCTTCTAAAGCAACTTGATCACCCTCCTTAGAAATAAACTCTGGATTGATAATTGCTATGTTTCCTTCTTCTGGAATAACATTCATCACAAATACCCTTTTCATGATTCCAATTTGAGGGGCCGCAAGACCGATTCCGTCATAAGCATGCATCGTTTCAACCATATCATCGACTAAGATTTGCAACTTCTCATCAAACTTTTCAACTACTCTTGCCTTTTTATGCAAAGCGAATTCATTGTCATCGCCAATTTTTACAATATTTCTTAAAGCCATATATACTTCCTTTTAAATTTAATCGTATTAAAATTATAACACGTGTTCAGGATTGATATCCATATAAATGCCGATATCATGATTTTGTTTTAAATGATTAATTTGCTGAAATAAAGTGGCCAATTTCAACTTACTATCACTTTTTACAATAATTCTCGAACGATATTTATTTCTTAATTTAGGTAATGCCACAGGACTATAAATAGTTGTGCCTTTAAAATACTGTTGATTCTGAACAATACTAGATTTAAGAAAATGATACAAAGAATTGATTTCATTTTCTAACAAAGAATATTGATAACTTTGTTGTACAATCAAACCCAATTCGAGAAATGGAGGAAAACCAGCTCTCTTTCTAAATTCCATTTCTTCTCTATAAAATGATGGATAATCTTGTATTGCAGCGTTCTCAATGACATAATTTTGCAAATCATAACCTTGAATAAAAACATCCCCTTGCTCATCTGATCTACCTGATCTGCCTGCAGCTTGTGTTATCAACTGAAAGGCACGTTCTTCAGACTTGTAATTACTTGTATGCAACAAGGAATCAACCGCAAGGATACCAACAGTTTTCACATTCGAGAAGTCATGACCTTTCGCAATCATTTGCGTCCCGATAAGACATTGGTACTTTCCTTCTCTAAAATCAGAGAGAGTTTTTCGATGGGCATCTTGTCCTAACATCGTATCAAAATCCATGCGAACAGCATGGACATCCGGAAAATGAATGTTAAAGCATTCCTCTACTTTTTGTGTCCCGATTCCTGTGTTAATAAGACGATCACTTCCACAATCAGGACAATGTTCTATTGATTTCTCAATATGTCCACAGTAATGACAAGTTAATCGATAGCGATTATTTTGATATTGATTGACGTGTCTTGTAAGAGGAATTTCACAATGCGGACAATAAATCACATTCCCACAATCTGCGCATTGTATAGCCGAAGTTAATCCCCTCCGATTCAAAAACAAAATTGCTTGTCCTTTTTCGGCGAAAGTTTTCTTCAAATTATCTAATAAATCCAAACTAAATACACCGTCAAAGTTTGCGCGCGCATGTTCATTCTTCATTTGAATCAATTTAATTCTCGGCAAAGGAGCTGGTTTAGCTCTTTTGGACAAGGTTAATAATCTTGATTTTCCTATTTCCACGCGGTGATATGACTCTACTGAAGGTGTTGCAGAACCTAGTAATAATATTGCCTTATGTTGTATTGCTCTTATTCTAGCAATCTCATTAGCTTTGTAACGAGGTACTGTTTCAGAAATATACGAACTTTCCTGTTCTTCATCAATGATAATTAGTCCAATATTTTTAAACGGAGCAAAGATTGCAGATCTTGCTCCAACAACAATTTTTTTATCTTGCTTAATGATTTTTTGCCATTGTTCAAATCTTTGCGTTAATGTTAGTCTACTATGCCAAATTGCGACATCGTCACCAAATTTATTTATAAAACGACTTATCATCAATGGTGTTAAAGAGATTTCGGGAACTAATATAATAACAGATTTACCTTGCTCAATAATTTCACTTGCTAAACGCAAATAAACTTCTGTTTTTCCACTTCCGGTTACTCCAAATAGTAAATTTTCGTTTAGTATGCCTTCAAAACCAGAAACAGTAGAAAGCACTTGATCAATCGCTATTTTTTGTTCTTGATTCAAATCTTTAACTTGCTCTTCTTGCCAAACTGGAAATGATTCAAAGTCTCTTTCGACTTCTTGTTTAAAGAACTCTATCACGTTCTTCTTTTGCAAACCTTTTAGCACTGATTCAGAAACTTGACAGCCTTGAATTAACTCAGCCACTAAAGCTTCTTCAACATCAAGTAGCATTTCTACCACTCTTTGCTGCTGTATACTAGAAAACGAATCAGACCGAAGTAATTCGAAAGATTCTTCTTTATTTACTAATCGACAAGCACGACTAGTTTTCTTTCCCACCTTTAAAATGTTTGGAGGGCTTATTGTTTTGAATGCTTGTCCCATCGTACAAAAGTATCTTCTTTTTATCTCCTTTGCTAGTTCAATCTGATCTATAAGGTAAATCGGTTCTTTAACAAGAGCTCTTGAAATCGTTTTAATTTGACTAAAATGACATTCATCAGTCTGATCCACAATTACCGCACGCCGCGGACTATTTCCTCTTCCAAAAGGAACTTCGACCAATTGTCCAATATAAAGTTGAAAAGATTCTGGACATTGATAAGTATATGCTTGGTCAAATTCAGACGTTGCATCTAATAAAAAAACAATACAATACTTTTTTTTCACTAATTCATACATTTTAGATTTTCCTTATAGTAAAGAAAACAAATCAATCTGCGCAGATTCTGGCATATCTTTTAAAATTCCAGTTTGAGCTAATGCTTCCATTGCAGCTTGCCCAAGATGAGCTCTTCTTGATAATTCTTCTTGTGTTCTGAAAGAACCACCTTCTTCTCGAGCTTTTACGATTTGTTGTGCAAGAGCATCACTGATATTGGGAATTGCGTTGAACGGCGGCATAATCTTACCTTTTTCCGGAGAATAAAATTCTGTTGCTTTACATTTATCTATATCAAAAGGTAAAAACTCAATTCCTCTTGCTAACATTTCTTCTACTAATTCAAGATAAAAATGTCGTTTTTGCTGCTGCGCTGTCAATGTATTCCAATTCTTACGTTGTTCAGCACGATTCAAACGAATATTGGCTGGAGAAATACATAATTCGTCACTTGAAAACTCTGTGGCACGAATTGTAAAGAAAGCACAATAAAAAGCCTCGGGATAATATACCTTAAACCAGGCAATTCGTAATGCGGAAATCAAGTACGCAACTGCATGGGCTTTTGGGAACATATATTTTATCTTCTTACAACTATTAATGTACCATTCAGGAATATTATTTTCACGCATTAAAGCTTCATGCTCAGGACTTAATCCCTTGCCTTTGCGTACTTTTTCCATGATATCAAAAGAATCTTTATTAGGTAATCCACGATAGATTAAATAGGTCATGATACTATCACGACAACCAATCACTTCATTAATGGTACAGATTCCTTCACGAATTAGGTCTTGCGCATTTCCTGACCATACGTCAGTACCATGTGACAACCCTGAAATTTGAACTAAATCATAAAATTTTCGAGGTTTTGTTTCTGCTATCATACTTCTTACAAGAAAAGTACCAAGTTCTGGTAAACCAATGGTTGCAGCTTTTATTGTCGATTCCTCATCCGGTATCCCTAATGCAGCTGTACTATAAAAAAGTGACATTACTTTTTCATCCGGAATAGGAATTGTTGTTACGTCTATGCCAGTAATATCCCCCAACATTTTTAACATCGATGGATCATCATGTCCTAATATATCTAATTTCAAAATTGTGTCATGCAATGAATTAAAATCAAAGTGAGTTGTAACTATGCCACAATCCAATTTATTCGCAGGATATTGAATCGGTGTAAAGTCGTAAATATCTCTTTCTTTCGGTATAACAACCATCCCCCCTGGATGTTGTCCAGTTGTAACTTTCACTCCTTGGAGACCTTGTGCTAATCTTGAAACTTCTGTTTTACTTACATGTTTTTCATTTGTTTCAAAATAGTTTAATACCATTCCTGCGGAGTTTTTCTCAGCATAACTACTGATGGTCCCTGCTCTAAATGTTTTATCAGAACCAAACATTTCTTCAATAAATTGATGCGCTCGTGCTTGATAGAAACCTGAGAAATTTAAATCAATATCTGGTTGTTTATCTCCAAAAAATCCTAAAAATGTTTCAAAAGGAATATCTTGTCCTTCACGTCGAAATTCATGTTGACATTTCGGGCATTTTTTTGCAGGTAAATCAAAGCCTGAACCATATTCACCACTATCATCGAATTCAGAGTATTTACAATTAGGACAAACATAATGTGGTTGTAATGGATTGACTTCGGTGATTCCACAAAGTGTTGCAACTAAAGAAGAACCAACTGATCCTCTAGAGCCAACAATATATCCATCATCATTAGATTTTTTGACAACAGAATGAGCAATAAAATACATGATAGCGAAACCATTATCAATGATAGAAGATAATTCCCTTTTGACACGTGCCTCAACAATGTCAGGTAGTTTTCCTTCATACCCGTACATGTCCATTGCTTTTTCCATCGTCAATTCACGAACATCATGATCTGCTGATTGTATCAAAGGTGGATATGATCCTTTTGGAAATGGACGCAAATCTTCTGCAACTGAATCAGCAATAATATTTGTATTAGTAATAACGACTTCTTTCGCTAATTCTGATCCTAAGTATGAGAATTCATCTAACATTTCATCTGTTGTTCTAAAGTATAAATCTGCCATTTCTTCCATATCATCAAAATTCATGTTTGTCATGAGAATTTTGCGATAAATATCATCTTCTGGATTTAGAAAATGAACATCTCCAGTTGCACAGACTAATTGATTTGTTAGCTCGCCTAATTTAATTACTAAGCGATTTAAATTTTGTAAATCTTCTTTTGTGTTAATGTAATTATCATCTTTTCTTAAGAGAAAAGCATTATTAGTTAATGGTTGTATTTCTAAAAAACTATATTGTTTAGCCTTATCTATTACTGGATGATTAATCATCAACGAAGCTGCTTGATTGAAATCCCCTTTAGCTTCCTTATAAATATCCAAAATATCATGAAAAATTTCTCCATCCACACAAGCCATACCTTTTATAATACCCGTTCCATAATATGACAAAACAGAGCGAGGTATGCGCGGTGAATAATAAAAATATTTCAAATGCGCATCTGAGCAAAGTCGATATAAATTATATAAACCTAATGCATCTTTCGCCAAAAGCAAAATATGATTTGTTTTCTTTTTTTGTCTGCGTAACTCTTCGAAAGACGGCGTATTAGAAAATTGATGTAATTCTGCTAATTGACTGATATTTGCGGCTTTCAAATAATTTAAATAATTAGAAAGTAAAGCAATTAATCCAGAATAATCGGTTACATTAATGTTTGGGAAATGTTGAATCAAATCCTCAGCTTTAAAAAATTGATTGGCACTCATGTCTGATTTATCGATATGCTTCTTCATTGAGGTAAAATCAATTAAAGGTGGATTGAATTTTATTCTAGGATTATTTCCTTCAACATGAAAACCACTATAGCGAAGAAAATCTAATTGATGTAATGCATTTTCAGCAATCATAACTGCATTTTCGCAAAAACATGAAAATTCATCCAACGCAATTATTTCACTTTTTGCGTTTTCTATCATTTCCCTCTTGAAGCCATTCTGAAATAATATCTCATTATACTCGTCTGATTGATTATCATACGAAAAGCAAACTTGATAATTATCCAATTTATCGATTGAAGAAAAATCCAAAGATTTTGAAGTGATGATATTTTCATTTTCATCAGTTATTTCATTATTTTTAAACTTTAATTTTAGAGCTTTAATCCCCAAAATATGATTCTGATTTGGCAATGAACCACTTGTTACTAGTTGAAAAATAACAACTGAATCTGAATATTTTTTCTCATCTACTTCGAATGCGAAACAGTCTAATCCGTCATCTAACAAATACCCTTCAACACCATAAATGATTTTAATCTTATGTCCTTGAGAAGCGAGTTGATCGGCCATTTCACAGACATCAGGGAATCCTTGTACAACGCCATGGTCAGTGATTGCAATCGCTTTATGGCCGAAATTTGAAGCAGTTTTTACAATATCTTTCGGATTAATCGTTCCATCTTTTGCTGAAAGTTTGGAATGAATATGTAATTCAACTCTTTTTTCAGGATAATTATCTTTTCTAGACTCTGGTTTAATTGCTGATTCGATGCATTGAACACGAGCAACAAAATCCTTAGCAAAACGATCATCATAGACGACATTCGCTGTTACTTTTAAGTATTTATTTTTAATGATATTCGTTAATTCATCTTTTTCTTCAGGGTCAGCGAATAGTGTACATTCGATTGATGTGGTTAAATCGGTGATGGCAAACTTAATCAGTAATCTTTCATTTTTAGTGATTTTTGTTTCAAAACTAAATACTTGTCCCTCAAATAATGCTCTATCTGTCTCAAATCCAATATCAGAAATTTTAATTAACGGAATCTCCGGACCTGGTTTTCCCCATAATACATTTTCTGATTTGCGATGTTTTTTTCGATAATTATTAGTTGATTGTTTAGGTTCCGTAGGCATCGGTTTAACAGCTTCCAATTGTGCCAAATCTTTGGAATATAATTCACTAGCAATAAAGTTTGCTTCTTCGAGTAACTGCTCATTATGTTCGACAATATTAAAATTATCTCGTTGTTCGGCTTTTAGAACGATTTCATACGGAAAAGAACCATAACGATACCAGAATTTGAGTAGCCAATGATTTGTTTTGTCAGCGATATGATATTCATTTTCATTCATATACCAAAATAGAGCATTCTCATTATTGCTACTTCTTCCTTGTTGAAAAATTCGACATTCTAATGATTTACCCAATTTGGCATGTTTCAAAATCCATTGATCAATATGTTCTAGATAGGAATTCTTTTCATCTGAATGGATAGAATTCTGTATATTCTGTTTTAAAATCACCTGTGGGACATGAAAATGTTGTTCAAAAATATCTTCAATCATGAGCACCTGTTTCGTACTCATTAAGTGTTGTACATGTGCTTCAATACATAAAGAACCATCAGCAATACAAGTCATTTGTTCAATGAGTATTTCATCGATTGAACGCACTCCTACTTGTTGGCTATCTTCCACGAATAATGAACTTTCTGCAAACTTCATTTTTAGCTGTTCAGTCCAATTAATATGTAAATATGAAAATATTTTCGATAATGATTTATACAATTTATAACCTGCTTTTTTTACTTTTGATTTTGTTCTCTATAGCGTTCTCTAGCAATTTCAACTTCACTCATCAATTCTTGCAAAGCATTTTCCTGTGATACTTTTTTGATAATCTCACCATTTCTAAAAATCAAGAACATATCACGACCACCAGCTATGCCACAATCGGCATCTTTCGCTTCTCCAGGTCCATTCACTGGACATCCCATCACTGCTACTTTGATTGGCTCAGGAATATCTTTTATTAGCACTTCAACTTGTTCTGCTAATTCTTGTAGTTTCACTTCCGTACGTCCACAGGTTGGACAAGCAATTAATAAAGGCCCTTTTGATCTTAAATTTAAAGATTTTAATATGCTATAGGCTGTTTCAACCTCTAAAACAGGATCAGCGGTAAGAGAAACACGAATCGTATCCCCTATACCTTCAGCAAGCAAAGTGCCAATTCCAACAGCAGAACGTACAATTCCCTCTCTAGGGGTACCAGCTTCTGTGACACCTAAATGCAATGGATAATTTACTTTTTGAGCCAATTGTCGATACGCATCAATCGTTAATTTAGCATCAGATGATTTGATTGATACACAAATATCTGTAAAATCATACTTCTCTAAAATCGAGCAAGATTTCAAAGCTGATGCCACCATAGAATTCGCATTAACGCCTCCCATTGCATCTCTAATTTCCGGGTCTAATGAACCTGAATTAACACCAACACGAATTGGGATTTTTTTCTCTTTTGCTGCTTCGGCAATTGCTTTTACTCTGCTTTCATCACCGATATTACCAGGATTAATCCGGAGAGCTGAAACATTATTTTCAATTGCTTTGAGAGCTAAACTAGCATTAAAATGAATATCAGCGACAACAGGGATAGGAGAATATTTCATAATCTCTTGTAGTGCTTCAGCAGCTTGCATATCAGGTACAGCAACACGAGTTATCTCACAACCAGCATGTGCTAAATCTTCAATTTGTTTTAATGTTGCTTGTACATCTCTTGTATCAGTGTTATTCATCGATTGAACAACAATTGGAGCATCTCCTCCCACAGCAACATCACCAACCCATAATTTTTTTGTATTACGTTCAACAGTAAACATAAAACTCCTTAAAAAATCTTTCGAATATCAAAATAAATAACAAGAACGGCCAATGTTAAAATTAATATCATGCCGACAGCTGTCACAATATGTTTGAATTTTTCTGGCAAATCTTTTCTTCTGATTCCCTCAATTGCCAAAATCAATAAATGATGTCCGTCTAGAGGTGGTATTGGAAATAAGTTTGTAAATCCAATGGCTACAGAAATCATCGCAAAATAAAATAATAATTGATAAATCATCAATGAAATGTTTGGGCTGTCTGAAACGACATCTCCGAACATTTTAACGATACCGACAGGACCAGTCACACTTTCCGAAAATTTGGCTTGTCCATTAAACATCATTCCAAATCCGCGAATTGTCGATTTTACAATTGACCATGGATAATGAATTGATTGATAAAGCACATCTGAGAATTCTTTTGATTCTGTAAAGTATATTCCTGTTGGCAATACATCTTCAAACATGGTTGTTTTCATATTAACCGTGATTTCTTTTCCTTGACGATTCACCTTAATTTCTAAATCTTGTTGCTTATCAGGCGTCAAAATTTTATTAATTTCTTCGGTATTCAGATAATCAATTCCGTTAATTGATAATAAGATATCTCCCACCTCTAAAACAGGATTTCCTTCATTGGATAGTGGATCAACTTCAGCCACTGTCACCTGGCTATTCTCTGCCATAGTTTGAGAAATCCCTAGCCGATACCGTTCAATTGTTTTGGGCTTTAAGGTATATGTTTTACTCTGATTATGTTGATCTAGAACTTCTATGTTGATATCCGATTTCGGATTCATAAAAGCTTGCTCAATTGAATAGTCTGCAGCAGTTCTGATTTTATGTCCATTAATGCGAACTAATTGATCTCCAGCTTCAATCCCAGCCTCAAAGGCTAATGTATTTTCGGGTGGTTGATCTAACTTAGGAACAGCGACCCCAAAGGATAAAAACATGATGATAAAAGCTAAAAAAGCGGTCAAAAAATTAGCTAAAGGACCACAAAACACAACAATTGCTCTAGCCCATCTTGGTCTTTTGAAAAATAAACCCGGATCATCAGGATCAATAACTTGATCCGTTTCTTCTTCTAAATGTTCTCCTGCGAACTGAACTGATGCACCTAATGGTAATAATCGAAAACTATATTTAATTCCATCTTTTTCCGTTGTAAAAATTCTTGGACCCATGAATATAGAAAACTCTATGATTTTAAACTTCAAAAGCCTACCTGCATAAAAATGACCTGCTTCGTGTACAAGCATCATTAATCCAATGATAATTAAACCGATAATAATTCCAAAAATTGACATATTTTTCTTTCTATTTTCTGTTAATACGAACTAATTGTTTCGCATATTCTCTGGCCCATATATCTGCATCTAAAATATCTTCAATCGATTTTGGGTGTTCTTTATATTCTAATACAGCTTGATTCATTGTTTGTTCGACAATGCTTGGTATATCAATAAACTTAATCGATTCACTGACAAATGAATCAACGGCAATTTCATTTGCTGCGTTTAATATTGATGGCATATAACCACCTTGTCTTTGCGCTTCATAAGCAAGAGCTAAGGCCCTAAACTTTTTCAAATCTGGTTCAAAAAATTCTAAATTACGCAATTGCGCGAGATGCAAACTTGTTTTATCAGGCATTGGCATTCGTTCAGGATATGTAATTGCAAATTGTATTGGTAATTCCATATCTGGCATGCCCATTTGAGCAATCACCGCTCCATCCATATACTCAACGGCTGAATGGACAATTCCTTGTGGATGTACAACAACCTCAACTTGACTTGCATCAAGATTAAATAATCTGGATATTTCAATAAGCTCTAAACCTTTGTTCATCATGGTTGCAGAATCAATCGTGATTTTTGTCCCCATTGCCCATACCGGATGATTCAAAGCCTCTTTCACTGTAATTTTTTCAAACTCTTCTATCGAAGTATTTCGAAAAGGACCACCAGAAGCCGTTAGAATCACTTTTGAAATAGGATTAGGATTTTCCAAATGACTTTGCCAAATGGCAGATGGCTCACTATCCACTGGATATATTTTTGCCCCATACTGTTTCGCTAAATCAAGAATGAACTCGCCAGTCGCAACAATCGCTTCTTTATTTGCCATCGCAATTTTCTGTTTTGCTTTGATAGCAGAAATCATAGGTTGAATAGCTGCAAATCCAATAATCGCCATCACAACGCTATCACAAGGTAAAGTAGCAAGTTCAGAAACTCCTTCTAAACCTTGTAAAACCTCAACGGCATCTGACAGTTTTTCATATTCTAAAAGTGAACGAAGTTTCTTAGCTCCTTCAATATCTACTACTGCAACTTTTTTGGGTCGAAATTCTTTAATTTGTTCAAAGAATAAATCAATCGACTTATGGCAAGACATCGCTTCCACAGTTAATTTCAGTCTTCGACATACTGCTAAAGTTTGTTTTCCTATAGAACCTGTTGATCCCAATAATACAATTCTTTTATTCATATTCATTTCCATATATAAATCTTAGAAAAAATAGATGAGTAAAGCAATTGCCAAAACAGCAGTAAAAGTAAAAAATGTGCTATCAAAACGGTCAATTACACCACCATGTCCTGGCAATAAATTGGAAAAATCTTTGATTCCACAGTATCTCTTAATACCTGAAGCTAACCAATCACCTAATTCTATCACAGCACTAATCGCTGCAGCGAATAGTACAACCAATATAACGGTTAATGTATTAACAGGTACAGGATAAAGCTTTGGAACGAAGAATATAAAAACTGGCACATAAACAATTGCTGTTCCAATCATACTTCCAAAAAATCCAACATATGTTTTTTTAGGACTTAAGGCAGGAACAATCGGCTTTTTCCCCCATAAAACACCGCTGAAGAAAGCAGCTGAATCAGAAATCCATGGTGTTGCTAAAGCAAGAACGAACCAGAACCATCCTCCCGGTAAATTGAATAAAAGGCTAAAGCCGAAAAACAACGGTATTGATAAATAATAACCTGCACTTAATTGAGCAACAATTTCCGGAATACTTTGAGAACCTTTTGATAAAAGAGGTTTGAAAATTGCATATCCTGTACAAATCAAGAGAAAAATTCCATAAATAGTAAACAGTCTCAAAAACAAACCAGAATCGATTTCATTGATAAAACTTGATTCAACTTGACTTTGATAAACTGTTCTCCCTGAGTAAATTGTCGGGTTCGTTAATTTGATGTAAATATAACAGGGTATAAACGAAAAGCTAAAACAATGTAATAAAAATTTGTTAATCTTAATATCTACATTAGCTAATGCTTTGGTTAATTCTCTTGGCGCAAAATAAGCAACTAACATTAACAACAAAACTGTCACATCTGGAATAAAATACCCAGGAATCACCAATATCGCCATTAAAATACCATAAAAAAATGCTGTTTTCAGTCTAGTTTTCATCGATTACCTTACCAAAGCGTCTCTCGCGATTAGAAAATTCAACAAGTGCTTTTTCTAAATCTCTCTTTGAAAAATCCGGCCATAACTTTTCTGTAAAATATAGTTCTGCATAAGACAATTGCCACAATAAGAAATTTGATATTCTCTGTTCACCACCAGGTCGAATTAATAAATCTGGATTCTCTTGTCCTGCTGTATAGAGGTGATTATCAACATTTTCAATATTTATATCGTCAACAGAATATTGATTGTCTTTCACTTCTCGCGCAATATTTTGTATTGCTCGTATAATTTCTTGTCTACTTCCATAGCTTAAAGCAATATTTAAAGTAATTCGTGTTCTATGTTTTGATTCTTCTTCAGCTTCACGGACAACTTGTAATGAATCTTCTGGTAAATCTTCTAAATGACCTAGAAATTTTAATCGAACACCTTCTTCTTCTAGTTCTTTACTATATTTTCCAAAAAACTCAATAATGAGTTTCATCAAAGCGTTTACTTCATCTTTTGGTCTGTCCCAATTTTCAGAAGAAAAAGCATATACAGTTACAGTAGGAATACCAAAATCAGCACACCAACGAATAAATTTTCGCAGCGTTTCAGCGCCTGCTCTATGCCCAGATTTTCTAGGCAGAGCACGTCTTCTTGCCCAACGGCCATTTCCGTCCATTATAACAGCTAAATGCTTAGGTATTTTTAATTCTAATTCTTTTTTCTTAAATAACATTACTTTATCTTATCAAAAAATAAGCCGGAACAAAATTCCGGCTCGTTAAAATAAATTTTAAAAGAGAACTAAATTTCCATTAATTCTTTTTCTTTTTTAGAAACAGATTTTTCGACTAGCTCAGTGTACTTATCGGTTAATTCTTGCATATCTTGTTCGAAATTAAATAATTCATCTTCACTGATTTTGTTGTCTTTTTGATAGGAACGATAGGTATCAATACCTTCACGACGGACATTACGAACAGCAACTTTTCCACCTTCACCAATTTTTCTAACTTCTTTAACTAATTCTTTACGACGTTCTTCAGTCAGTTGAGGGAAAATTAAACGGATAACTTTGCCATCGCTTTGAGGATTAATTCCTAAATCAGACATATTAATTGCTTTTTCAATTTCTTTGATCATTTTTGCTTCCCAAGGCTGAATTGTAATCATTCTTGCTTCAGGAACTTGAATATTCGCAACTTGGTTCAAAGGAGTTTCCATCCCATAATAGTCAACGACAATTTTATCTAATACTTTAGGATTAGCACGTCCTGCACGAATCCCATTAAAGTTTTCTTCTAGAGCGTGAATCGCACCTTTCATTTTATCCTCATAAGGTTTTAATGATTGTGCATTTACAGTAATTTCAGACATAAGAACCTCCATTTCATTCATATAGTTATTATACAAGATTTAAGGTTTGAGTGACAACAATAAAAAAGCAATTGTATTATGGTGTGACAATTGTTCCTAATTTTTCTCCTTGTAGAATGGAGCAAAGATTATCTGGATTTTCAACATTAAATACCAACATCGGAATATCATTATCTCTACAAATTGCTGCCGCTGTAGAATCCATAACTTTCAAGTCTTTTGCAATTACATCAGTTAAAGTAATCTCTTCAAATTTCACAGCATCATCATGTTGATGTGGATCTTTGTCATACACACCATCAACAAGCGTTGCTTTAAAGACAATTTCTGCGTCAATTTCAGCTGCACGTAAAGCTGCTGCTGAATCAGTTGAAAAGAAAGGACTTCCTGTTCCACCAGCAAAGATGACAACTGTACCATCTGACAAATATTCTTTTGCTTTACCTTGCGTAAAAGGTTCAACGATTCTTGGCATATCAATCGCATTCATTACTTTACAAGGTACACCTGTTTGCAATACAGCATCTGCTAAGGTCATCGCATTCATCGTTGTTGCGAGCATACCAATTTGGTCAGCAGTCACACGATCCATATGTTGATTTGTTCTTCCGCGCCAGTAATTTCCACCACCAACGACGATTGCTACTTCAGTTCCTAAATCATGGACCTTCTTTATCATTTCTGCATAAATCTTAACTTGTAGATCATCAATTCCGTGACCTTTTTCACCCGCTAAAGATTCTCCACTAAGTTTTAACATGATTCGTTTATAAGACATGAATTTCTCCTAAAAAAGCATAAAAAAAAGGTGTACTATTTAAAGTACACCTTTTTTAAATTAAATTATTTACCCATTTGCTTTGCAACTTCTTCAGCAAAATCTTCATTTCTTTTTTCAAGACCTTCACCTAATTCATAACGAGTGTAACGTCTAACTTGAATATTTTCACCGATTTTTGCAACCATTTCTTTAACTAATGTAGTAATTGTTTTTGAATCATCTTTAACAAAAGCTTGTTCCATTAAGCAATTAGCAGCATAGAATTTTTCCAAACGACCTTCAACAATTTTATCAATGATCTTTTCTGGTTTTCCTTCATTTAATGCTTGATTTCTTGCAATTGTTCTTTCAGATTCTAAAACGTCTTCCGGAACTTCTTCACGTTTTAAGTATGGTGGGTTCATTGAAGCGATTTGCATTGCAATATCTTTAACCATTTGTCTGAATTCTTCATTTTTAGCAGCAAAATCTGTTTCGATATTTACTTCTAATAAAACGCCAATTCTTCCTGAACCATGGATATATGATTCAACAACACCTTCTGCAGCAATTCTACCTGCTTTTTTATCAGCACCGGCCATACCTTTTTCTCTTAACCAAGCCATTGCTTTATTTACATCACCATCCGATGCAGCTAATGCCTTTTTGCAATCCATCATTCCGGAGCCGGTCATTTCACGTAATTCTTTTACCATAGCAGCAGTAATTTGTGCCATAATGTCCTCCTTGTAAGTGGGTTATATTAAAATTTCTAATTATTCAGCAGTTTCTTCTTCGATTTCTTCTGCAACTTCTTCTTTTGCTTCAGCTTCTTCAGCATCTTGTTCAAGAAGATTTTCCGGTACATCACCCATTTGTTCGCCTTGTTTGCCTTCTAAAACAGCATTAGCCATCGTCGCAACAATCAATTTAATAGCGCGAATTGCATCATCGTTACCCGGGATAACAAAGTCAACATTATCAGGATCACAGTTAGTATCAACGATAGCAACAACTGGGATTCCTAAGCGATTTGCTTCATGAACAGCGATATGTTCTTTGTTAGGATCTACGATGAAAATGACATCAGGTAAATCTGGCATTTCTTTGATACCACCTAAGTTTGCTTCTAATTTCTCTAATTCAAGATTTAATTGAGCAACTTCTTTTTTAGGTAAAACTTCGAACATACCATTATGTTGCATTTCTTCTAATTCTTTTAAACGTCTAATGCTTTTTTTGATTGTTACATAGTTTGTTAATGTACCACCTAACCAACGATTGTTAACATAATACATATTGCAACGTTCTGCTTCTTCTTTAATTGCTTCTTGAGCTTGGCTTTTTGTACCTACGAATAAAACATTACCGTTATTCATAACGATGTCACGAATAAATAAATATGCTTCTTCGACTTTTGTCACAGTTTGTTGTAAGTCAATGATGTAAATACCATTGCGTTCTGTGAAGATGTAAGGTGCCATCTTAGGGTTCCAACGACGTGTTTGATGTCCGAAATGAACACCACCCTCAAGCAACTGTTTCATTGAAATAATAGCCATACAAAATAATCCTCCTGTTTTTTCCTCCGTAGGAATCAGCTACCAGATTGGCAACAGGATTTTTCCTACGTGTGTATTGCCTTAGCAAATATATCATTATCTTTCGTTTTCGGCAAGTGCTTTTAGCGTTTCTTTATAAATATATGATGCTGCCAACATATGATTAATTGAAGCATTCTCATCAACTTGATGCATACAATCTGGTGTACCTGGGAAAACAGCCCCAAATGCTAAAATATTAGGGATTGCTCTAGCATAAGTTCCGCCACCCATTGCAACTGCTTGATCATTTGAACCCATTGCATTATTGTAAACATTCATGACTGTATTAACGAGTAAAGAATCTTTACCTAAATTAAGAGGTTCTTCGTTGCGATAATCTCCAGCTTCAAATCCAAATTTAGCCATTTTCTCTTTTAACACTTTGATTATTTCTTCACCATCTTGTGTGATTGGATAACGAATATCAAAAGTTAAGTCAATTTTTTCAGCCGTTACATCAATTAATCCGAGATTTAATGTTAATGCACCACTCTCATCTTCAGCTGCAATTCCAAAATCTTTACCATCAATATGTTCGTTAAAATAAGCATTTGATAAATTAAGTAAATCATCATCTAAATCAGGATATTCGTTAGCAATTTCTCTTAACGCTTTGACAATCGCATTTTCACCTAATTCCGGTCTAGAAGCATGACTGGCCATGCCTTCAACTTCGATTTCAGATAGTAACTCTCCATCCTTACGTAAAATATAGCGACAAGCTTGCGGCACCATGTTCACAGCTTCTCCACCTTTTAATTGATGAATTTGGATTTTGCTATCAGTTAGATTTCTTGTCTTGTGAAAAGGTATACGAATAATTCCTTTTTCAGCAAAAACCGCTGGGAATTCAGCATCTGCAGTAAAACCAGAAACCGGCATTTCACCACCAATTTTACGATAATGTTTCATGCAGCCAAAACCACTTTCTTCATTTAACCCAACGATTAATCGGATACGACAAGGCGGTTCATAACCAGAGTCTTTTAGCGCTTTCATCGCATAAAGAACCATCATTGCAGGACCTTTATCATCAGCGACGCCTCTAGCATATAAGTGTCCATCTTTAATTCTTGGTTCAAAAGGATTTGATTTCCATCCCTCACCAGCAGGTACAACATCTAAATGACATAATACAGCAATCATTTTATCGCCAGATCCAAATTCTGCATGCCCAGCGTGATAATCATAATTGTGTGTTTCGAATCCTAATTTTTTTGCAATTTCAATAAAACAATCTAAAGCTTTTGCTGTTTCAACCCCATAAGGAGCAATCTCTGTTGCTGGTCCATTCACACTAGGAACGGATAGTAAAGCTGATAAATCATCGATAAAATCTTGTTCATATGCACTCATGTTTTGTGCAATGTAATCGATTCTTTCATTATTTGGAATAGTATGTTTCATTTTTACGCCTTTCTCTTGATATATTGAAAAATCCGGAGCTTTAAAACTCCGGATTTTAAAAGTTATATTATCCTTAACAAGAAGTTTAAGAATTATTCTTCAGTTTCAGCTTCAGCTTCTTCTGAATCATCGGAGTAACGAATATCTGCTAAAGCGGATAATGTAGATCCTCCTGAAGGTAAATCTGAATATGCTGTTGTTGTTTCAGCATTATCTTCTTTCTTTTCTTCTTTACGTTCCTGTTTTTCGCGACGAGGACGACGTTTTTGTCTTGGAGGAGCTTGTTGCTCTAAATCTTCAACATTTTCTGGGTTGATTGGTTCAACTTCACGAATGCTGATAGAGATTTTACGTTCTTCATTGTTTACGTCGAGAACTCTAGCATCAACTTCCATTCCTTCTTGTAAAACATCTTCAGGTCTATTCAAACGATACTCAGAAATTTGTGAAATATGACATAAAGCATCTACGCCTGGAGCAATTTCGATGAATGCGCCAAATGGGAACATTCTTACGACAACACCACGAACGATAGAACCGATTGGGAAACGATTTTCGATATCACGATAAGGATCATTTTCTTCACGTTTGAAACCTAAGGAAACTCTGTTCTTATCTTTATCAAAATCCATCACATATACGTTAATATGGTCGCCTACAGCTACTACATCAGATGGTTTATCAATACGTTTCCAAGATAATTCACTAATATGAACTAAACCGTCAACACCACCGATGTCAACGAAAGCACCGAAATCAGTTAAATTTCTTACAACGCCTTCATATTCTTTACCAACTTCAATATTATCCCATAAAGCACGAGATTTTTCTCTACGAGCACGTTGTAAAAGAATTCTTCTAGAAGCAGAAACACGTAATCTTCTTCTTGAAGAGTCAAATTGTGTCACTAAAACTTCCATTTCTTGATCGATATATGGAGTTAAGTCTTCAACAATTTCAAGTTCAATTTGTGTTCTATGTATGTACATATCAACACTGCCGAAAGTAGCGATAAGACCATCTTTAACAGCGCTAGTAACCCTAACTTTTAAAGGTGCTTTATTCTTATATGCTTGTTCAACAACTTCTTTATGTTTATTGAAATCAACTCTGGATTTAGAAAGGTCTATCTCAGTTCCTTCATTAGATGTATGGATTTTTCTTACATACACTTCAACTGGGGTATTTTCTTCTCTTGCTTTATCTAAATCAAAATCAGGATCACCTTTGAACTCATCAATTCTTACTTTACCTTCAGATTTTACGCCTACATTAACATATACGTAATCATCATCATATCCAGTAATTGTACCAGTTACAGTTGTTCCTCTTTTTAATTCAGGAATGCTGTCGATGAAGTTCTCAAAATCAATATCACCACTTTCAGTTAATGGTAATTCTTCTTTTGACTCTTCTGGTGCAGATTCTTCAACATCAGCTAATGTGATGACTTCTTTCTCTTCTGCAACTTCATCTTTTGATTCTTCTGCGTTGACTTCTTCTGTTTGTTCTATTTCTACAGTTTCTACATTTTCAACTGAAGGTTGAACATTATTTTCTTCCTGCTGGTTATCTAATAAACCTTGCTGATCTGCCATTATTTGGATTACCTCCCCAAAAATTCTCTATAAACTATTGTATCAAAGTATAACATTTTTGCAATGCTAATAAAAAATCTTTTAAAAAAATATAATTTAGAATAAATTAACTAAAAATATTCTTTGTCAGCAATGTCATAGACTCTTCTCATAATTTCATTTGAAAGTGTCTGATTTTTATCTTCTTTATTATGAAAAGAAAGATTTCCATTAAGCGAAAATGGTGCTCCGAAATAAATATGATTCTTGCGGAATATTCGATATGGACCTTCTAAGTAAAAAGGCAAAATCATCGTATTATATTTCGTACATATGGCTGAAACACCTGCTTGAGGAAGTACGTCAAGATACTGCTCAGGTTCTACTCTGGTTCCTTGCGGAAATAATCCTACAATTTTATCTGATTTAATATAATTTCTAATTGCTTTCATCGCAGCGATATCAATATTATCTCGATCTAATTCAATCATTTTCAATTTGCTAAATATTTTTTTCAACAATTTTGATTTGAAAAGTTCTTTTTTAGAAACCCAATGTACATACTTAGGAATCGTTGCATGAACAAGTAATGGATCAAGCAAAGAAATATGATTTCCCATAACCATATACCCACCATCTTGCGGAATATATTCAAGATGATGATATTGCGGGCGATAAAATATGCGCACAAAATTGCGAAGTAAGAAAGTAGCAAATTTTCTAAAGCCATCCGTATCCTTGCCTGAAATGCCAAAATATTGATAATTTGATTTACTATTCATTACATTCTCTAATCTGAAATTTTATCCAAAATAATGGTTTTTATTTCTTGAATTGTCTCTTCTAAAGTTAAATCACTTGAATCGACTAAAACGGCATCTTCTGCTTGTTTTGTCGGAGCTGTTGCTCTAGAACTATCTTGTTTATCTCTTTTTTTGATATCTTCTAAGACTTGTTCGTAGCTTGCTTCTTGATTAGCATTTTGCAAGTCAATGAGACGACGCATCGCTCTTTGTTCTGCTGATGCTGTTAAAAAGATTTTTACATCTGCATTTGGCAAAACAACTGTCCCAATATCTCTACCATCTAAAATAAATGATTCCCTTTCGGATAATTCACGTTCTTTGAGCAGAATATATTCTCTTAACTCAGGGTGCACTGAAATGTCGGAGGCAGCAATTGAAATTTGCTCCGTTCTAATAAATGGGGTCACATCTTTCCCATTCATAAAAACGCGTTGTTCATTATTTTCAAACTTTATATCCAAGTTTGCTTGTTTTAGAAAAACATTTACTTCTTCCGCAGACTTTGGATTTACACCCTGCTCTAATGCTTCATAAGCCAAAGCTCTAAATAAAGCTCCTGTATCCAAATACATAATGCCTAACTCTTTGGCAATGACTTTTGAAATTGTACTTTTTCCAGCACCTGAAGGTCCATCTATTGCAATTGCTATTTTTTTATTCATATTATTCCTCCTGTAAACGTTCTATCGTATCGTACATTAATAAGTCAACATTTGGTAAATCATCTGTTGATTTCAAGCCAAATTCCAATAAAAATTTCTGTGTTGTTGAAAAAACTGCAGGTCGCCCAGGTAAATCCAATTGGCCAGTTTCTTCAACATATCCTCTTTCAACTAATCGATTCACTAGACTATCTGAATTGACCCCTCTGACTAATTCTATTTGTGATTTTGTCACAGGCTGATTATAAGCAATCGCTGCCAATGTTTCATAAGCTGCATTTGATAAAGAAGGCAAATGTTTAGGACGGAAAAGGCGAGCTAAATATTCTTTCAGCTCAGGTTTTGTTGTAATGCAATAAGCATTTTCAAGTTGGCGAATTTGAATGCCACACTCTTCATCATTTTCATATTTACGAAGTAAAAATTGACAGAGATCTTGTACCCTATTCTCATCAATTTCGATGATGTCAGAAATCGTTTTGATTGATAAAGGATCACCTGAAGCAAATAATAGCGCTTCAATAATCGCTAATAACTCTGTATCACTTTTCATTAATCACTCTTCCTCCCAGTCATATTCATAAGAATGATTGTTCATTTTCATCTCATTTTTGACATCATTTTCTAATTCAATCATCATGACAGAAAATGGAGTCGGTTGTTTGACTCTGACTTTATCCTGTCGAATTAATTCCAAAACAGCTAAAAACCCACTAATTCTCTCAGATTTTGAAGCCTTCGAAGCAGGAAATAACTCAGAAAAGAACATCCTTGATTTTTTAAATACGCGTTGAACAATCTCAACCATTTTATCTTTTACGGAGAATTTTTCACGTTTTAACAATTGACGTATACGCTGATTTTGATTATTAAAACGTAACTTATTACGATTTTTCAAACTAAGAACTGCCTCCTCAAAAGAATTTGGATTGATTCTATCTTCAATGATTTCAATGGATAAGCCTAATTGTTTTGGAGAAGATGCCTCTACTAAATAGACTCCTTCAAAAATCTGATTATTCTTTGTTAATTGTTCAGCTAAGTATTTGTTTCTACGATAAGCAAGTAAACGAAGGACTAACTCTTCCCTTGGGTCATTCCCGTCAAGTTGAACGTCATCCGTTTTATTATCTGGCAATAACATTCTTGATTTTATTTGCATTAATGTTGCCGCCATGACTAAGAATTCACTAGCGAGCTCCATATCAATATCATCCATTTTGTTACTCTTAAGAACCTGCAAATATTGCTCTGTTATCTGATAAATCGGGATATTATAAATATCAACATGATTTACCTCAATTAAATGATAAATTAAATCAAGTGGACTCTCATATTCTTTGATGTCGATTTGCAAAAACTGTTGCGTCATGTTAGTCCTATTACTCTAGCTTATCAAAGAAAATAATAAATCAATTGGTTTGCTAATCACAAACTCTACAGGCATTGCTATTGCTGATAGAATACGGCTTATGATTCCACCTCCCAACACGAATAGAACCAAAAGAATCATACTCGTATATCGTTGCCAACTCATGTATTGATAATAAAGTTTATCAGGCAAAAATGCCCCTAATACTTTTGATCCGTCAAGCGGAGGAACTGGTAGCATATTGAATATTGCCAAAAAGATATTTGAATAATAAAACGTAGATAATATTGCAATCCAAAGCGTTAAAGGATTAATACTACCAGTCATTAAATTTGAAGTTAATCCGACTTTATGAGTGATAAAAATTGATAGCTGTAATATAAAATATGATATAAAAGCGATAATTAGATTTGAAACTGGCCCAGCGATGGAAACTTTCATCATACCTGAACGGATTGTTTTTACTTTATCTCTAGAAAAACGTGCAGGATTTACAGGAACAGGTTTTGCCCAACCAAAACCTAATAATATAAAAGCAATCGCTCCCATAATATCGATATGTTGCATCGGACTAAGCGTTAATCGACCTTGTCTTTTTGCTGTATCATCACCCAACCGGTTCGCCATCCATGCATGCGCGTATTCATGAACAGATAAAGACAATGTTAAAACTAATATTCTAATCAGTATTTGTTGTATGTTTAATTGCGACATATATTACCTCGAAATTTAATATTATGTATTATCACACAGTGGTGTTTCTAGTGCAAATCAACACAAACAATTATATTTTATCTTATCTTAATATTTTGTCTAGATAAGTATGTTATACTGAATTTCAGTATTTGTAATTGAGGTGACTATGGCATTTTTAAGCAAAAAAAGACATGACGGGAAATTGGTGAAAGACGGCGATCCTATGAACCGTATTTTCCCTTACATTATGCGTACTCGCAGCGAATCCGTTATTTATTATCAAAATAATTTGGAAGTTGGTCCAATCAAAGAATATATTAAGAGACAACGAAAAAAAGGAAATCGTATTACTACTTTTAATGTAATTATGACAGCAATTCTTCATATTTTAGTTCTCCGTCCACATTTAAATCGTTTTGTCGCGGGACGAAGAATCTACGAACACAATAGTTACGAAGCACTTTATGTCGTGAAATTAGATATGTCAGATGATGCTTACGAATCTATTGCAAAAGTTTCAATGGATAAGAATGATAATATCCATTCCATTGCGAAAAAAATGCAAGATCAAATCGATTTAATCAGAGATGAAAATGAAGAAAAATCGGACGATAAATTAATCGCATTTATGACAAAAACACCTCGATGGTTCCAACGTTTTCTGATGCAAGTTGTGCGCTGGGCTGATTTCCATGGCATATTACCAAAATCTCTAACTGAAATGATACCCTTATACTCCTCTATATTTATTTCTCATCTAGGGAGTATTGGTGGTCACGCTCCTTTTCATCATTTATATGAAGTCGGCACTAATTCGATTTTCTTAACACTAGGAAAAATTTTTGATAAACCTTTTAGAGCAAAAGATGATAGCATTGACTGGCGTGAAGTTTTAGATATGGCCTTCACTGTTGATGAGAGAATTTGTGATGGCTATTATTTAATTAAATCCCTTAATATGTTTGATCAGATTTTTGAAAATCCAGATTTATTAGAATTAACGCCTCAAGAAATTAAAGAGTATATGGACAGTGGTGATATTGTCTTTGGTAGTCGTAGATTAGAAATTTCTGATAATTTAAAAGAAAAGTTAAATGTAGAAAAAACAATTAACACCTCAAATTATCGTACGATTTTCAATGATGAAGAACTAATCAATGTTGAAAAAGAATAAAAATCATTTAGCTAAACTAAAAATGGGCTTTCATGTAGAAAGCCCATTTTTTTATAACCAGATTTTGAAGACAAATAAGAAAACCGCTGCTAATAATAGAAGTCCGAAGCCAGCATAGATGAGATGAGCTTTAATGACACCTCTTGCAATTTCTCTTTTCTCTTCTTTCGTCAATTCGACACTTTGATCAATCGTAATTGGATTACCATTCGAATCATAAACAACCTTCGTTTTCGCTTTTTTCTTGCGGCGAAAGGAAATTCCAGGTGATAATCCATCAATCATTGACATATCCGCAATGACTCTACCGTCATCGTCTTTAAACTTATCATTTGTTTCTTTCATTATCCACCAAAAGTATTATTTCTTATTATATTGAGGATATAAGTGACAAGCTACTTCATGATTTGGAATATATTCATTAAATTCTGGTGTCACTTGTGAACAAATATCTGTTGCATACTGACAACGAGTTCTAAATTTACAACCTGATGGTGGATTTACAGGACTCGGTATATCACCTTCCAAGATCACACGATTCATTTGGAAATCTGGATCTGGAACTGGAACAGCAGATAAAAGTGCTTGTGTATAAGGGTGCATCGGTTTCTCAAAGATTGTTTTCTTATCACCAAATTCAACCAATGATCCTAAATACATAACACCGATTGTATCAGAAATATATTCAACAACAGATAAGTCATGGGAAATAAATAAATATGTATATCCAAATTCTTGTTGCAAATCTTCCATCAAGTTAATAATCTGTGCTTGAATAGAAACGTCCAAAGCTGACACAGGTTCATCACATACGATGAAATCTGGTTTCAAAGCAACTGCTCTCGCAATACAAATTCTTTGTCTTTGACCACCAGAAAATTCATGGGGATAACGTCTTGAATATTGATAAGGCAAACCGCAGTCATTCATGACCTTTGCAACATATTTATCTAATTCACTTTTAGGTACAATATTATGTTCACGAACTGCTTCTCCGATGATTTCACCTACTGGCATTCTTGGAGATAAACTTGAATAAGGATCTTGGAAAATCATTTGCATACGAGGACGTAGTTTGCGAAGTTCTTTATGCGGCATATCATTAATCTTTTGACCATCAAAAATAACTTCCCCATCAGTAATTGGATATAAACGTAACATTGTACGTCCAACCGTAGTTTTACCACAACCGGACTCACCAACAAGTCCCATTGTTGTTCCTTTTTTTATAGAGAAAGAAACATCATCAACAGCTTTTACATATTTTCTATGTGTTCCGTCAAATCCTGCAGGAAAGTATTTTTTTAAATTTCTAACTTCAACAATATTCTCAGAAACATTCTCTTTTCTTATTTCTTTTTTACTCATCAATTTTTTCCTCCTTCAGTAAAGAATCAGACGGAATTTCTACTCTTCCTTGAGGAATATTTCTAGCAGCTTTTGCATCTTCCCCTTTTGCCATACTTTGAGGTAAAGAAGGTACTTCTAAACCTAAATCTTTATATTTTTCATCATATAAGAAGCAAGCTGCTCTATGTCTGTTTTCAAATTGATAATCATCTGGATAAGCTTCTAAGCATGCATCAAATGAATAATCACAGCGGTTACAGAAATAACAATGATCCGGCAAATTAACTGCGCTAGGAACTTGACCTGGAATCGAATATAATTTTGAATTATCACTAGTACTTAATCCTGGTAATGATTTCATTAAACCTACTGTATATGGATGTTTTGGATTTTTGAAAATATCATGAATTTCACCAGCTTCAATAATTTTTCCTGCATACATAACTACGACATAATCAGCCATACCTGCAATAACACCAAGGTCATGCGTAATTAACATAATGCTCCCGTTAATTTTATTTTTGACTTCTTTTAATAAGTCTAAAATTTGAGCCTGAATGGTTACGTCTAAAGCCGTTGTTGGTTCATCAGCGATGATCAATCGAGGATTACATATCAAAGCCATTGCAATCATGACACGTTGTCTCATACCACCTGATAATTCATGTGGAAAGTTACCATAAATTTTCTCTGGATCTGCAATCCCGACCAAATCTAGCATTTCTAAAGTACGAGTTTTGACTTGTTCTGCTGTCATATTTTCTTCAAAAATTGCGAGTGCTTCATCTAATTGTTCTCCAATTTTGAAAACTGGATT
>CAYFSZ010000004.1:34335-43970 GCA_964346085.1 uncultured Mageeibacillus sp.
TATCGTAGCATTTTCCCTCTGTTGTTGTATAACGAATGCTACCTTCCACAATTTGTCCGATTGGACCTTGTACTAATTGCATTGCAGAAAGAGATGTAACTGATTTACCACAACCAGATTCACCAACAACACCAACTATTTTTCCTTCTGGAATAACAAATGAAACACCATTAACAGCTTTATTAACACCTACGTCAGTGAAAAAATAAGTATGCAAATTATCGAATTCAATGACATTACGAGGGTCAGCCATCGTTGCTGTAAACTCAGATTCATCAACATTTGTTCTATTTTTTGCTTTTTCAAATTGTTTCATCACAGCACGATTTTCACGTGCTATTTGTTTTTCTTCCTTTAAAGAAAGATATTGTTCATTTTTATTTTTAGTTTCTTTATTAGCCATATATACTCCTATCGTTTTTGACGAGGGTCAAAAGCATCACGTAAACCGTCACCAACAAAACTGAATCCTAAAACGGTAATAACGATTAATATACCTGCTGGCAACCACATATTAGGATAATAAGCAAGAATTTCTTGACCTTTTGAAGGATCAGCTAAAGCAATCATGGATCCCCATGCAGCTCTCGGGAATGGTACCCCTATACCTAAATAGGATAATGTTGATTCATAAAGAATAATGCCACCTAAACCAAGTGAAGCTGTAACAATTAATTGAGGAATCGTATTAGGAATTAAATGTTTGAAAATTTTACGACCTGTACGGATACCTGTTGTTTCAGCTGCTAACATAAATTCTTGTTCACGTAAAGATAATAATTGACCACGAACCAAGCGAGCTGTACCCGTCCAGCTAATTAAAGTTAAGAAACCCATTAAATAGTAAATACGATGTTCAATAGGAATTGATTCGATGGACGAAATAACAGAAGATAAAACAAGCAAAATAGGCATTCCAGGTAAACTTGCAAAAATATCAACAAGACGCATGACAATTTGATCAACCCATCCGCCATAATATCCAGCAACACCACCTAAAATGGTACCTAAAATAACTTGAAGGAAAATGGTAATAAATGAGATACCTAAAGAAATTCTTCCCCCATACATCAAACGGATGAAAACGTCGAATCCATTAGTGTCTGTTCCTAACCAATGTTGAGCTGAAGGAGGAGATTTAACACCAATTGTACTAATTGATTTATCATAATATTGATAAACTTTTCCATCAGCGCCTTCAAAGTTTGCAGTGGATAACAATTGAGATTCTCTTGGAATCTGGAAAACTTGTGTTTCACCATATCCCCATACAGCATCAGTAATAACTGGTCCTAAAAATGAGAATAAGAAAACAAAAATAATCATGCAAAGTCCAGCAATTGAAAGAGAACTACGGAAAAATCGTTTTGCTACCATTCTTGCTGGAGAAATAGCTTTATAGTTAGTTCCAGCAGCACTATGAACTGCTTCACGTTCTTCTCTTGCTAATTTCCCTTGTTCTACTTTACCTTGATGTACTGTTTCTGCTGTAGGATTTTGTACATTCATTTCATGTAAATTATCTGACATACTTCTCCCCTTATTTCAATTTAACTCTTGGATCGACAACAACATACATGACATCAGAAATGATATAGCCGATAACTGTCAACGCTGCTAAGAATAAGTTATATCCCATAACAAAAGGAATATCCCCATTTAAAGTTGCACGAAGTGCCATATTACCAATTCCAGGAATAGAGAAAACTGTTTCCGTGATCATCGCACCACTGAACAAGCCAGGTAATAACCCTGACAAAGTTGTTACCAGAGGAATCAAAGTATTTTTGAAAGCGTGTTTATTAATGACAGTTTTTTCTGACAAACCTTTTGCTCTTGCGGTACGGATATAGTCTGAATTCATAACTTCTAACATATTCGTTCTTGTATATCTCATTAAACCACCGATGCTTAGAAGTGTTAATGTCGCAATTGGCAAAATTAAATGCCAGACTTTATCTAAGAAAATTGCACTCCAGTCATTTGGATCAAAAATTCTAGTTGATGTAGTCAATCCTTGAAGCGGTAACCATCCTAGCTGAATACTAAATACATTCATCAACAACGCAGCTAGGAAGAAAGAAGGTAAAGCCGTTGCCATCATAGCAAAAACTGAAACCGTATAATCGTAGCCACTATATTGTTTGACTGCTGCTTTTATACCCATTGGAATAGCAATAATAATCTCAATAACATAAGCTATCAAGGAAATAATAAAGGAAATCCATATATATTGATTAATAACTTGTGTTACCGGACGTCCATAAAGGAAAGAGAATCCTAAGTCTCCTTGTACAGCACTTGTCAGCCAAGAAACATAGCTTTTCATAATTCCGGTGAAGCTTTTATCAGCTAATCCGTATAATTCTTTTAATCTAAGGACATCTTGCGGTGTCATTTGTCCGCTTTGAACTGCGGCTGCAGTTTGTTTATCAATATAGTCAGATGGCATCAACATAACTAATAGATAAATCAAAGCAGATACTCCAACGAGGATGAGTAAAGCAAGACCAATTCTTTTTAAAATATATTTAATCATTCTATTCACCTAGTAGATAAGAAGGTGCAACAACCTAAGTCGGCTGTTGCACCGAAATTTTTAAAACTTAATTAGTAAACAATTACCAATTTAGTTCTACGTTCCAGATTTCAGCATGAGGATCTTGGAATGGAGTTACATCTTCACCTGAGAATAATGTATCACCGTTGATAACCTCTTTGTTGTATGCAAACATATTCTTACGTTGATATGTAGGAATTTCAACTGCTAAACCTGTAGATAACTCTAATGCTCTTGCATAGATTGGTTTACGTTCTTCTGGATCTAAGATACTTCTACCAGCCATGATGTTTTCATTTAATTCAACTAACATAGCTTTTTCTTCTTCAGAACCATTATCGAACAACCATTTCAAACCAGTGTTGCTTGGAACATTATTAACTGCAGGATCTGAATGCCAGATTTGGAACATATCAGGATCGCTTCCGCCTGAACCCCAAGCAGCTGCCCAAACTTGAACACCAGATTCATAAGCTGTGCTTAATTTACCAAGTAAGTCTGGATCTACTTCGATGTCAACTTTAACGCCTAAATCGCCTAATAATTTTTGAGCATCGATAAAAATTTGACCTGCTGGATGGCTTTGTGCATCAGAAGGTAATGTGAATTTCAATGTTAATTGTTGTCCAGCTTTTTCATGTCCTTCAGGGTAACGTAATTCTTTTGAAGCTTCATCATATACATAACCAGCTTCTTCGAATAATTGTTTTGAAGTTTCGCCTGTTTCATCATATGGGAACATAGCTTCTGGATTTGCAGGATATGCCCATTGAACTTTTGTCATCGTACGGTTATTAACAGAAGCCAATTCACCGTAGTAGTTTTCTACAGCACCTTCAATATTGAAAGCATGTGCAATAGCTTTACGTACATTGAATTCAGGAATTGCTTGTGCATTCATACCAATGTAACCATAACCATCATTATCAACTAAGATATAGTCTAATTTTTCGAAATCGCCAGCACCACTTGAAATGTCAGAAACGATTTCTTGTGAAGCATCAGGTTCAGCAAAGTGAACTGTACCAGTTTTTAATGCATCTAATTCAGAACCACCAGCTAAAACTTGGAAACGAATAGTAGGAATTTTTGGTTCGCCCATGATGTAATTAGGGTTAGAGGTTAATGTAACAACGTCATCTGCATAAGATTCGAAAATATATGGACCAGCACCTAAAGGAGCTTCATTTTTGGTTTTCATATTTTCAATCGAAGCACGATCAGTTGGGTTAACGCCGAATTCATTTAATTCTCCTTCATAACCTTCAGAATAGTAAGCTTTTGGAGAAACGTTGACACCCATTTTGAAGATAGCTGTAGGATCTACACCATTTAATACTAATTCAACTGCATCATGTTCTGCACCATCTTCGCCAGTAACTTTAGAAGTTGTAATACCGGAAATACTTGCAACGCCGCCTTCTACACTACCTTCATTTGCAAAGAATAATTCTTTTACATAATCTTCAATAGTTTTTGAACCAGCAGCTTCGCCATTAATTCCTTCTAAATCATAACCATATGCACCAACGATGTTAGCCCAATAGTTATCAGCATTGATTTCAACAGCAGCATCACTTAAATCATAAGTATCGCCATTTGCATCTGTGAAAGTTTTGTCTTCAACAGAACCAAAACCCCACATGGTCATGCCATAAGCTGTTTTTAAAGAGTCACTTGCTTCAATTTCAGCAGCTGTAAAACCGGGGAAGTATTCTGTTACATAGTCATCAATTAAATAATTGGCTGCAACATAATCGATAATTTCTTGAGCAAAAGTATTACCAGCTTCTGGTAAGTAACCCCAGAAAGCAGCTTGTTGTTCAGGAGTTGCAACTGTTAAACCTTCTCCTAAAGTAGGTTCTGCTGCACCTGGTTCTCCAGAAATTCCTGCAGCTAAAATATCATTACCTACTTCAATCATTTCTGTAGAAGTTTGCAAACGATATTCGTTCATACCTTTAATGTTCAAGCTATAGAATGTTGAACTACCATCGTAGTGAGGATCTGCATAAACATAGAAAGAGTACAATAAGTCATCAACAGTTACAGGTGTTCCATCAGAGAACACTACATCGTTTTTCAAAACGAAAGTATATTTTGTTTCTGTTTCATCTTCATTTACTTCCATTGTGTATGATTCAGCATAACTAGGTTTTTCATTATTAGCTACAACTGTTCCATCTTTTTCACTTGACAGTAAAGCTAAAGTAGTCATACCTACAACGTCTCTATCATAAGCAGATGTTGCAAAGAACTCACTAAATTTACCATCTAATGTGTTTGTCCCAATAACTAAAGGTGTGTCTTCAGTTACCCCACCTGTACTTGCTTCACCCTCTGCTTCAGTTTCAGCAGGAGCTTCAGCATTTTCTTCAGCTGCATCGCCTGTTTCAGCAGGAGCAGCTGTTTCATCAGAAGCTACACTTTCTTCAGCAGGTGCATTTGTTTCTGCAGGTTCACTTGAGCTACCACAAGCAGCTGCTGCAAGAATCATGACACTTACCAACATGAAAGTTAATAGTTTCTTTACGAAAGCATTTTTCATTTTTCTTTTCTCCTTTTTTATTTTATCTGCAATGTAACAGATTATTAATTAATTCACTTGTTGTTTTTTAGAAAATCAAGTTTAATTCTGCTTCAGGTGCTACTTCCAAATTAATATTTTGACCTGTGACACCGTCGGTTGATACATTTTCTGAATTTAATATGAAATCAGAAATTCTAAATACTGATTTGTCGGAAGGTCCATCTCCAGTTGTAATCGTTAAACCGTCAATCATTACGTTTTCAAAAGTAGTATTTGATGCATCTACAGCAATAGCTGCAGCATCAACTTTTGCACCGTTAGGAGCTTCAATTTCAATAATCATATTTCTAAATGTTATATTTTTAATTGTTGCATTTTCTAAGGATTCAAACAATGCAACCTTTACACCTTGGCGCATATCTCTTCGAGCTACTCTAACTTTTAAATGAATATTATCAAGAACATGGTTTTGACCATCAATCGTTCCCGAGAATGCTGTAGCAGGTTGGAAAGTAGAATCACCTAAATTCAAATCTGATTCGAATAAATATTCACCTTCTTGACCAACATCTACAAATGTATATTTACCACCTGTTTTCATTCCTTCATTATCTTGAACAGTAATCTTCTTACCATCCTCAAATTTTAGATAAACATTATTATGTGCATTATTCTCAATATATTTCGATATATACTCATCTATAATTTCATTTTTTCTTGTACGAATTTCTGCTTGTACAGCTTCATCCGCATCCAATTCTAAACCATATTGATGTAAAAATTGGAATGAAGTATCTTCTGCTATTTCTTCTTGTTCTACAACTGCGTCAGGATCTATTTCTTCGCCCTCTGCAACTTGTGTCTCTGTAATGGCAGTTTCCTCTTCTTCATCAGGAACATACTCCTTAAAATTTTCAGGGAATTCTTCAGCTAACATATTGTAAAGAACTTCTTCAGAAGGAAGTAATGGAGTATACTCATAATTATCAAAATTAATTTCTTCTTCTAAGTTCTCGTCAAAATAGCCCACAAAGGTTTTATCTTCTGACCCGATTAATTTCATAATCGCATTAGAAAGTGGAGAAAAAGGAGAGCTAGGTGTTAAATCTTTAGAAAATAAAACTTCTTCTGTTTCAGAATCAATGTAATTTGCAGTCGCTTGGTTCACCCAACGAGCATAAAGGGTTGTATTTTCTTGAACACGATCAACTTTGAAATCCCAACGATCTTGTGCATCAAACTCATACTCAGTTTCACCGTTCTCATTGGTAATTTCTTTTGCGTCAGTATACCAACCAGCTAAAGTGTAACCTAATTTAATTGGCTCAACGAGAAGATTTGATGAACCTCTTGGTTCAAACAATAAAGAATTTTGAGCATAGTTGGTATTTCTAATCTCTCTTTGATTGATTAGACCTCCCAAAGCATTATATGTTACTTCAACTTCATATCCTAAAGTTGCTGGATCTAAATCCGCACCAATTCTAGTACATGCGGATGAAAAGATTAGCATGATTAGCACAAGCAAACAAACTCGTACAAACTTTATTCTTATGTTTTTCAAAGTATGCCTCCTAATAATCTCAGATGAACATCATTATATTTTAGAAAACAATCAAACATAAATATATTAACTAATACTTACTTTTGATTATTTAATAGACATTAAAAGTATAGGCTCTCCGAGATAAACTTCTAAATATGATGAATGATTATAGCAGAATTTGTATGAATTTTGAATGTTTTGCGAAGGAATTATGAATTCATGTGAATCATTTATACTTAATTAAGTATATTTATGAACTCTAAAAAGCTGCAATAGCCTTTTGTCATTAAGATATTCTTAAAAGATAACTTCAAATACATCGTCACATACAAGATAACATGTGCTTTCACAGCAGTTACCTATGATACAGTTTTAATATAACCTCTATGAAATCCTGTATAAAAATTCATATAAATTAATTGTAAAATTCCATACAATAATTTTCATATTAATAAAATTGTACAATATTTAATACTCAACAAATTTTCTCAGCCAAAAGTCATTTTAAAAATATGTTATAATAGTATTATTATTTCTAATAACAGGAGCTTTCATGAGAAAAAAACTTATTTTTATTATTATGTTCGTTGTGTTCATAACTGGTTGTAAAAACACTAATGAAACGACGCATACCACTACCCTTACTAAAACAGAGGAGTCCACAACTAAAATTATTCAATCTACCATTCCTACTTCTGAGACGACATCTGAACAAGAAGTAAACAGTATTGATTTGTGGAATATTTCTTCAATGGATTTAAATGGTAATGAAATTAATTTGAAGGAATTAATTTCTTCTCATAGTTTAACATTAATTAATTTTTGGGGAACTTATTGCGGTCCATGCAAAATTGAATTGCCAGACTTACAAAAAATTTCCACAGATTATGCATCTGATAATGTTGCCGTAATTGCGATTGCTCTAGATGTTACCGCAGAACAAGAGCAAATGATTCAAGTTGCGGATCAGATTTTCAAAGAATTAGGGGTTGAGTTTCCAAGTTTATTGAATAATGAAGAAATCGCCAAAAAATTAGCAAGTGGAATATTTGCAGTTCCAACTTCTGTTCTAATTGATAGTCAGGGTAACATTGTAGAGAATCCTATTATCGGTGCTCAGAGCTATGACTTTTTCGCAAAATTAATAGAAAGTGCGCTATAAGTTATGACGAAGAAAGTAAAGCGTATCACTCAAATTTCTATACTCCTATTTTCTCTTGTTTTAATAACTATAGGATTAACTCGTGGAGAAGCATTTGTTGTTTTTCAAAAAGCAATTTCTGTTTGCTTAGAATGTATAGGGTTAGGCTAACATGAAATCGTTAACTCTCAAAAAACATGAAAAAAAACGTTTGAGGATTCAAGCATTGGGTGCGATTATCATGAACGGGCAATGGAGCAATTTCATTTCCGGCAAGATTTATCAAGGTCCTTTGAAGAAGGCATGTCTCCCGGTTTTAAATTGTTATTCTTGTCCTGGAGCCCTTGGTTCTTGTCCTATTGGTGCAATGCAGGCTATCAGTAATGATACTCGCTTTCACATTTCTTATTATGTTGTTGGTTTACTAGCTTTCTTCGGTATCACGTTAGGTCGATGGTTTTGTGGATGGTTATGCCCTTTTGGTTTTTTTCAGGAATTACTTTATAAAATCCCAACAAAAAAATTCAACAAAACAAATAAGGCAGATAAAATTTTTAGATATTTAAAATATCTCATCTTGTTGATTTTTGTAATTATCGTCCCTATCTTTGTTATGGATCAATTCGGTATCGGACTACCAGCTTTTTGCAAATGGATATGTCCGGCTGGAACATTGGGCGGAGGTGTTCCACTGCTTATCACGAATCCAGCGTTAAGAAATATTATCGGTGTACTTTTCAGTTGGAAAATGTTTTTAGCGATTGTGATAATTGTCGGATCCGTCTTTGTTTTTAGATTTTTCTGTAAGTATGTCTGTCCTTTAGGAGCATTTTATGGACTGTTTAACAAAATCAGTTTTTATCAACTAGAATGTTCCACAAGTTGTATAAAATGTAATAAATGTTCAAATGTTTGCAAAATGAATGTTGAACCATATAAAAACCCAAATTCAGCTGAATGTATTCGCTGTGGTGATTGTACAAAAACTTGTCCCGTTCAAGCGTTAAAATTCAAGGTGTAAAAAAAACAGCTCTGTTGACAAACAGAGCTGTACGAATAAGATATATAGTTATTTTAGAACAATTACCAATCAAAATCAAAATAGAAGTCATTATTTAAGTAATCTTCAAGATCGTCCATCATTCTATCGTTTATTCCCAAATCTTGCTGAATAGAATGTTTAATTAATTTTGTATATTTAGAAACTTTTCCAAAATACACTGCCATGACTATTCCTAAGATTAAAGCCAAGCCAGCGCACACTAGACCCGTTAAAGTAAGATAATTCATTCCTCTTTTTAAAATTGACAATATACCTACAGCAATAGATGCAACAGCCATCGCAATCGCAACATATGCAGTGAAGAAAACACCTAAAGCAAGCAAACCCAATCCAAAACAAATCAAAGATGATTGCCAAATTGGTTTATCTCCCATAGGCTGTGTATTTTTAGGCTTTTTGAGAGTTGCTGTTGCAGTTGGTTGTTGAAACATTGGTTGATTAAAATTATTGGGTTGAAAATTCATTTGATTCGGATTTGGATTTTGAAAAGTTTGATTATTAAATCCATTATTGAAACCAGAATTCATTTGTGCCTGATTTATACGATTTTCTTGAGAATGATCATGATCATGTTGATGATTTTGGTCATGATTATATTCATTATGTTGATTATTTTCCATACATATCTCCTTCTCTTATTTGCAATATTTATATATTACTAAACAAATAATATTAATACAATAAGAATCAATATGATGTTGATATCTTACTTTCAAATAAAAAAGTCCCTCTATACAAGTAAAGGGACTTAAAAAATAAATTAGTTAATTGTGATTAACTAAAGAAGTTTAATAA
>CAYFSZ010000005.1:0-42277 GCA_964346085.1 uncultured Mageeibacillus sp.
TTAACCTTTTTTGCTTTTTTATTCCTCTTTAACACTGGTGCCGGGCGTTTTATTGCTTCTGTTTTTTCTCCTTGCATTAAAAAACGCCTGAAATTCAGGCGTTTTAGTAGATTTATTTTGATATTTATATACTCTTATTTAATAGAAACACTTTCTGAGCTTCCATCTAAGTGGGTAATTTGAAGGGATTCATCTGCATTTGCGTATACATAATTACCATTGTAGTTCAGTGTTTTATTATTACTAATTGTTGATCCATCAACTTCTTCGTAAGAACCAACCAATTCAATTTTACTTTGCAAATTCAAAATATTTAATTTATTAGAATTCTCTAGTACAACTAAATAACTTGCATCAGTTGTAACGAGATAGTCTTTGACATCCGAGCTAACTTTGTACACCAATCCAGATTTATAAGCTGTCAATGAACTTCCCGATTGCACATAAACTGCTGAGCCATCAGCTGATAATGCATAACTAGACACCTCACCTTCTGGCATCGCTTTTGCAGAATCAGAGGTGATTGAACCTGCTAGATTTACTAATCGCACTTGTCCCCCAGAAATAAATCCTAATGTGTCTCCTTGCAATTTAATATTAGAAACACCTGAGCCAATTGAAACCTGCTCCGTAGCACCGGCAGGAACAATCACTAGATTCCCACCATTTTCAACAATTAAATTATCATGTAAGTCTGTGCGATAATTTGCTGATCCTGGAGAACTAACACCAGTTATTTCTGTCTCCGTCTTGTCGGATAACGAATATCGTATCAATTTATCTCCTGAAATAAAATATGCATAGTTCTTTGATACGGCAGCCACTGATGATAGAGGATTCTCTAAGTTCTCTATAACAATCTTATTACCACCTTCATCTGTAATTGTAAAGGATGTTTCACTATCACCTGATTTTGAACTATGGTATTTGCCATCCTGACTCATTACACTACCTGATTCCAATGAAGCTAATAGTCCAGGAACATTCGGGTTCGGATTCACACTCGCTGGTAATTCCGGATAGCCCGTGGCTTGAACTGGATCCGCAAAGGTAGGAGCAGGTTCTGTTGGTGGAGTTGTCTCCTCAGTTGTCGGAGTGGTTGTTGGTTCTGTTGTTTCTTTTGTTGTTTCTTTTGTTGTTGCTTTTGTGGTAGCTTGTGTTGTAGCTTTGGTCGTAGGAGCAGCAGTTGTCGCCCGTGTTGTATTTGACGTTGTTCTTGCTGTGGTCGGTTGAGCAGTTGGCTGAACCACACTTTGTGTTGGTTGATTTGCAGTAGTTGCTTGTGTTCTCTGCGTTGTTTTTTCCGTCGTCGTCTTCTTTTCTGATTCTTTTCTTGATTGTTCCTCAATTGATAAACTACTTCTTTCAGTCTCTTTTTTCGATGTCGATCTTGTTGTTAAATCAGACAATCTTGACGGTCTATTGTTTTTTGTCGTTTCTATACTAACAGTTGCTTCAGCTTTTTCGTCATCTGTCGGTAAAGTGAAAACTTTTCCCTCCAAAGATTCTATTTCTCTCGATCTTTCTTCTACCTCAAATCGAACATTGTCATCTTCATTTCTACAAGCTTTAAAAAACAGAACAATTGCTGCAATCAGAATTATGAAAATCAATATTAAAGGGATAATCCACTTTCTTTTTTTCTCTTCTTCATCTTGATAACCATACTCGTTTTGTGAATATCCAGAACCTTCACCATACATATAACCTTCTTCGGCATAGGGGACTTGTTCCGTATTATTTTCATTAAAATACTGACTTCCATTATCTTGATTATCTAATGGAAAAAATCCTCCGTAATTTTCAGAATTCGATGAATTATCAGATGCTGAATTATGAGGATTCTGAAAATCGTTGTAATAAGGATACGGACTTGAGCTATCATAATATTGTCCATTATTCATCCCATCATTCTGGTTGCCGTTAAAATCATTGTTATATGGAGATGGATTTACACCATCAAAATACTGACCATTATCTTGGCCATTATTCTGATAACCATTGAATTCATTATTATAAGGATATGGGTTTGCACCATCATAATACTGGCCGTTATCATGACCACTATTCTGGTAACCATTGAAATCATTATGATATGGATAAGGACTTGAGCTATCATAATATTGTCCATTATTCATCCCATCATTCTGGTTGCCGTTAAAATCATTGTTATATGGAGATGGATTTACACCATCAAAATACTGACCATTATCTTGGCCATTATTCTGATAACCATTGAATTCATTATTATAAGGATATGGGTTTTCTCCATAATTATTTTGATCCATAGCTGAACCCTCCATATATTAGATAGAGTATAGTTACCTACACTCTATCAAAATTTTTTATATGAGATTATTTATTTTTCTTAAATTTATCTTTATTCATTCTTAAATAATTCTAAGTAATGCGCAAACGTTTCTAAAGCTTTTTCAATTGGTTCAGGTTTTGTCATATCTAAGCCTGATTTTTTGAGTACTTCAATCGGATAATCTGAGCTTCCTGCTTTCAAGAAATTCAAATATCTTTCCCGCGCAGGTTCTCCTTCTTCAATGATTTGCGAAGCAAATGTTGTGGCAGCACTAAATCCTGTTGCATATTGATAGACATAATAATTGTAGTAAAAGTGCGGAATGCGAATCCATTCACCAGCAATTTCTTGATCTGGATATAAATCAGGACCGTAAAACTCTTGATTAATCTGACCATAGGTTTCGTTTAAAAACTCTGCCGTCAAAGGAGTTCCATTTTGGTCAGCTTGATGTATTGCATGTTCAAATCTCGCAAATTGAGTTTGTCTAAATACTGTACCTTTGAACCCATCTAAATAATGATTAATAATATACTTTCTTCTCGCAGGATCTTGTTCATGTTTCAAAAGATAATCTGTTAATAGATTCTCATTTGTCGTTGATGCAATTTCTGCCAAGAAAATTGAATAATCAGAATAAATGTAAGGTTGTGAATTCGAGAAATAGGAATGTAAGGAGTGACCTAATTCATGAATTAATGTATATAATGAATCGATCGTTCCCTGCCAATTCAATAAAATATATGGTTTTCCATCAAAGGTTGATCCTGCACTATATGCACCTGATCTTTTCCCTTTATTCGAAAACCAATCTATCCATCTTTCATCAAATGCTTTACGAATGCCTTCAAGATAATCTTCTCCTAGTGGTTTTAGGGCTTCGAGAACAATTTTTTTTGCTTCTGAAGGTGTAAATTTAAAATCAACATTTTCTACCATTGGAACATATAAGTCATAACAATGTAATTCATCAAGTCCTAATTTTTCTTTGCGAACTCGAACATATTCATGCAATAAAGAATAATTCTTAGCCACAGTTGATTGTAATTGTTCAAAAACTTGTTCTGGAATAGCATTATTATGCAAAGCTGCAGCTCTAGCATTTTCATGATTTCTGACAGAAGCAAAATAATTATCTTGTTTGATTTGTTTTTGCAAAGTGAGCGCTAAAGTGTTTTCATATTTTTTATATGTGGAATAGTATTTCTCGAAAACATCTTTACGGAAGTCTCGATTACTACTTTCCACTAAAGGAATATAATTTGCCTGTGTAATTTGAATTTCTTCCCCGTCTCTATTAACTTTCGGGAATTCTAAATCCGCATTACTGAAAACAGAAAAAACTTCTGCACCAGTACCAAAAACGTCCCCTGCTTTCGCTAGCAAAATTTCTTCTGTTTGGGATAATGTATGTGCTTTATGTCGTTGAATATCTTCGAAAAAATGTTCATACAAAGCGAGCTCTGGTTTCTCACTTACAAATCCTTGAAAGACCTGTTCATCCATCTGTGTAAGTTCTGGTCTGAGGAAGGCTAATTTCCCACCTAATTGGGCAAATAATTGTCCGCTTTTTGAACTCATCGCTTGATATTTCGAATTCCCCTGATCTTGATCTTTTTTGAAATGAGCATATGCACCAACTAACTCTGCATCACGAAGAATGGATTCATAATTGGCAAAAGCTGCAAGTAATGAGTCTGCTGATTCTGCTAATTTGCCTGCATATTGGTCTGCTATATCAATTTTTGATTTAAGTTGATCAAATGCTTTTTCCCATTCTTCATCACTGCTAAACAAGTAGCTTAGATCCCAAGTTGCTTCCTGAGGAATTTCTTCACGAGTATGCTGTTTGTTGACATCGAATGCTTCTAAAGATTCATGTAAAAAATATTTTTTCATATAATCACTTTCTAATTGCTTAAAATTCACTATTTTCTTCTAGACATAATTCATATATATTTTTAATATCTTCACGAGTCAAAGGTTGGAAAAAGCCTAGTTTATCACCTGTTTTGATACGAACTTTCTGCGTGAGTTCTGGAATATCTTCTGCTTTGGCACCTAATTCTTCAAATGTGGTTGGCATTCCTAATGATTGGAAAAACATTTCAAATGCTCTGATTCCCTCTTTTGCCGTTTCTTCTGGGTTTTCGAAATTGATATCAATGTTCCAAACACGGTGTGCTAATTGAACATAGCGCATCACATGTTGTGGCATTGTAAACTTCATAAACGCTGGTAAAACAACAGCTAATCCTGCACCATGAGCTACGTCATACATAGCAGAAAGCTCATGTTCCATTTGATGAGAAGACCAGTCTTGCTCTCTGCCAAGTCCTAATAGATTATTATGGGCTAAGGTTCCTGCCCATAATAAGTTTGCACGAGCCTCATAATCTTCCGGATTTTCAAGCGCTCTTGGGCCATTTTCAATAATATTAATCATGACTGCTTCACAAAGACGATCTGTTAAATCAACATTTTTGGTATTCGTAAAATATCTTTCTAAAATGTGAGAAAGCATATCGACTGTTCCACAAGCTGTTTGATAAGCAGGTAATGTATAGGTTAATTCTGGATTCATAATGCTGAATACAGGTCTAATTAATTCACAACGACAACCATATTTTTTCCCTAATTCTTCATTCGAGATAACAGAAGAATTAGATCCTTCTGAACCTGTTGCCGCTAAAGTCAATACAGTCGCAACTGGCAGACAATGTTCTGGTTCAACTTTATTTTCAAAAATGTCCCAAAAATCACCTTCATAACAAACGCCTAAGGCAATCGCTTTGGCAGAGTCAATGGCGCTTCCTCCACCTAAACCAATAATGAAATCAATTTTCTCTCTACGACATAACTCAATTCCTTCATAAACTAAACTAGCTCTTGGATTTGGCAAAACACCGCCTAATTCAATGTATTCAATATTATAATCTTCCAATGATTTTTTTACTCGATCTAGTAATCCGCTTTTAATAACTGATCCAGTTCCATAATGTAATAAAACTCTTGTTCCACCATAATTTTCGGTTAATTCACCAACACGATTTTCGGTATCTTTGCCAAACGCAAAGTATGTTGGGCTGCAAAAATCAAAATTCAACATGTTCCTATTCCTTTTCGTTTATTGCTTTATTTTCTTCCAATTCATTATCTTCTTCAGAAGAGTCCCCATCAGACTTTAAATCTTCTTTAGATTGATCCACTTTTTCCAATTCTTCTTCCGCATCTACTAATGCCAAATCGACAACTTTAGAATCTTTTGTTCTCATCAAAGTAACGCCTTGAGTACTTCTAGATAAAACAGGAATTTCATTTGTTGAAATACGAATGATAACGCCTTTGTCGTTGATCAGGAGTAAATCACTTTTTACATCTGGATAAAGCAGAGCAGCTGCAATCGTTTTTCCGGTACGATTTGTAATTTTATTTGAAATCAAACCTTTACCACCTCTGTTCTGCAAACGATATTCTTCCACCTCAGTCGCTTTACCAAAGCCATTTTCTGTAACGATCAAGAGATTTGCTTTTTGGTCAGGGACAACCATTGCAATGACTCGATCTTTATTAGTTAATGTAATACCCTTAACACCTTTTGTGTTTCTTGCAGTACATCTAACATCTTTTTCTGTAAAACGAATTGCCTTTCCGTTTCTTGTTATTAAGATAACATCGTGTTCATCATCAACTAATTTCACTCCAACTAAAGCATCGCCATCCATTAAGTTAATCGCGATTAATCCACCTTTATGAATGTTGCGATAATCTCGGAGTTTTGTCTTTTTGACGAGTCCATCTCTTGTCGCAAATAACAAACTGCCATCTTGGTCAAATGACTTAATTGGAATAATACCTGAGATTTCTTCATCTGCAGCTAATTGTAATAAGTTGACAATAGCAGTTCCTCTAGCTTGTCGTCCTGCCTCCGGTAATTGATAACCTTTCAGGTTGAACACTCTACCCTTATTCGTAAAAAACAAATGAATATCATGGGTGGAAGTAATGATGATTGTATCAACAATATCTTCCTCTCTAGTCTGCATACCAGAGATGCCACGACCACCTCTATGTTGTGCAGAATAAGTATTGACAGGAGAACGTTTGATATAACCTTTTTTTGTCATTGTAATCACAATTTGTTCTTCTTCAATCAAAGATTCATCATCGATTTCAGATTCAAATCCAATCGCAGGATCGATATAGGTACGACGATCATTTGCATAGCGTTTCTTTGTTGACAGTAATTCTTCTTTAACAATTTCATCGCGCAAAGTTGGCTCAGTGAGAATACGATTATAATATGCAATTTTATTCGCTAATTCATCAGCTTCTGCTTGGAGTTTATCTCTTTCCAATCCAGACAAGCGCCCTAATCGCATATCAACAATATTTTGAGCCTGCTTTTCACTTAACGCAAAACGTTCTGTTAAGTTTTGTTTCGCAACAGTTTCATTCGCTGATGAGCGAATGATATTAATAACTTCATCAATATGATCAATCGCTAATTGCAAACCTTCAACAATATGTTTTCTCGCTTCCGCTTTTTCCAAATCAAATTTTGTTCTGCGGGTAATAACTTCACGTCTGAAATCAACAAAATATTGTAAAGCCTCAACCAGATTCACAACCTTCGGAACATAATTATTTTCTTCATCTCGTATCAAAGTCAAAAGATTCGTGCTGAATGTGTCTTGTAATTGTGTATTGCGGAACAATTGATTGAGCACAACATTCGGGGTTGCATCTCTCTTCAATTCGATAACAATGCGTACTTCTTGATTTCTATCGGATTCATCGCGAATATCTGAAATTCCTTCAACTCGTTTTTCTTTCATCAAATCAGCGATACGTTCAATTAATCGAGCCTTATTTACCATATATGGAAGTTCATGAACAATGATGCGATAACGGCCATTACGCATTTCTTCGATTTCTGTTTTTGCACGAACAATAATGCGGCCTTTACCTGTACGATATGCAGAACGAATTCCACTTTTGCCCATAATAATACCCGCAGTAGGGAAATCTGGGCCTGGAATGATTTCCATCAAATCATCAGCAGTTGCTTCCGGGTTATCGATTAAAAATACTGAAGCATCAATCGCCTCACCCATATTATGTGGAGGAATATTCGTTGCCATTCCAACAGCAATGCCTGTCGATCCATTTACCAATAGATTCGGGAATGGAGCTGGTAAAACTTCTGGTTCAAGATGATGTTCATCAAAGTTCGGTTTGAAATTAACAGTATCTTTGTTAATGTTTGTCATCATTTCGCCCGAAAGACGAGTCAATCTCGCTTCCGTATAACGATAAGCAGCAGCTGGATCGCCATCTCTTGAACCGAAGTTCCCGTGACCATCAACCAAAACATGTCTCATTGAAAACGGTTGTGCTAAACGAACCAAACTATCATAAACAGCTGCATCACCATGTGGATGAAAACGCCCCAACACATCACCAACAGTTGTTGCGCATTTTCTAAAAGCCTGATCATGAGTAAAGCCTTGTGTGAACATTGAATAGAGAATTCTTCGATGAACAGGTTTTAGTCCATCTCGCACATCTGGAATGGCACGGTCAGTAATAACACTCATCGCGTAATCTATAAATGACTTTTTCATCTCATCTTCCAAATCTCTTGGGATGATGACATTATCTGGATTTTGAAAGGCTTGATCAACCTCTGCTTCACGCAAAGCTTGCAGTTCCTTTGCATCTAATACTTCTTTTTTATTTTTGTTATCTTCAGCCATGAAGATGACTCCTCCTCAAATTTGCTTCTATATTATTTTATATTACATTATATCGTAAAATGATTGATAAACATAACTTTGTGCTAAATTTTTGGCGCATAAAATGTGATTAAGTTCGCAAATTTTTGATGCAACAAAAAAACGACTTAGTCTGTTGACCAAATCGTTTCTTTGTTGTTTTTTAATTTATTTTGGAGACTATAAACTCAATTAGTAAAGAGCTTACAATGTGAATCGAATTCTTTAGTATCATAGCAGATAACCTTTCGCCTAACTGTGATTTCAATCACTTTCCAAAATAATTTTTCATAAATGTTTTTGTTTGATTTTTCCTGGATGGCGTGGGTACTGTTTCGGTGTATTCATTATTTTATTAATCACTAGTATAGTTCTCTCCGCATGGCTAATTGGCAATTGAAAAGTTACTTTCTCTTTCAATTCTCCACCCAAAACTTTGATTGCATTTCGGGATTCTTCAAACTCATCCTCTATTTTACTTTTCATAGCAATAAAAATACCACCCACTTTGACAAATGGCATGCAGTATTCAAGTAAAACAGGAAGAGAGGCAACAGCTCTCGCAACAGAACAATCAAATTTTTCTCTATATTCTGGGTTTTGTCCTGCATCTTCTGCTCTAGCATGTAATGTACTCGCAAAATCATGAAGTTCTAATAGAGAGATACATTCGTCTAAGAAATTCAATCTCTTTTTTGTTGCATCCATCAATGTTACTTCAAGGTCTTTGCGCATGATTTGCATCGGAATGCCAGGTAGCCCAGCTCCAGTTCCTACATCAATCACTTTCATCCCACTTTTTTGCGGAATATGAGATAACACTGAAAGACTGTCTATCAAATGTAATTCTGCGACTTGTTCAGGATTTGTAATCGCTGTGAGATTCATCATTTCATTAACTGTGAGCAGATGCTCGAAATATACGCCAAATTGATGCAACTGCTCTCCTGTTAAATTTAAATTTTGCGAATCATTAACTTGAGAAAAAACTTTCAATAATTCTTCGAATAATAGTTGATTCATAGCTGCTATCCTCTTCGTTTACGCTCTTCAAGCGCAACCAATAGAACCGAAATATCAGCAGGTGAAACTCCAGATATTCTACCAGCTTGTCCGATCGATAATGGTCTGATATCCGTTAATTTTTGTTGTGCTTCGACGCGCAGTCCTGAGATTGCCATATAGTCTATATCTTCAGGAATTTTTTTGTTTTCCATTTTTTGAAACTTACGAATGCGTTCATTTTCAACGTTGATATAGCCTTCATATTTTATCTCTACTTCCACAGAAAATGCATCTGTATAGGAAAGAGATGGCCTATCTGAATCTACTTCCTCTAAATCCCAATAATTGATTTCTGGGCGTTTCAATAATTCTGCTAGACTAATGTTTCCAGTTTTGATTGCGCTATTTTTCTTTTTCAAGATTTCAGCTAAAGGCCCATCATAACTGACCCTTGTTTGCCTCAATCTTTCGATTTCTTGGTTGATTCTTTCTTTCTTTGCCAAAAACATCTGATAACGTTCTTCTGGAATGAGTCCAATTTCATAACCGATTTCTGTTAGACGACGATCCGCATTATCTTGTCTGAGCATCAATCGATACTCAGCACGATTTGTCATCATACGGTATGGCTCATTTGTACCCTTGGTCACTAAGTCATCAATTAAAACGCCAATATAAGCATCTGAACGTTTTAGTATCAGCGGTTCTTTACCTTGTAAAGCTAATGATGCATTGATTCCTGCAATCAAACCTTGTCCTGCTGCTTCTTCATAGCCTGATGAACCATTCACCTGACCAGCAAAATAAAGGTTGTTTACAATCCTCGACTCCAAAGATAATTTTAGCGTTGTTGGATCGATTAAATCATACTCAATCGCATATCCAATACGCATGATTTCTGCATTTTCCATGCCTGGGATTGTTTTCATCATTTGATATTGCACATCTTGTGGCATCGAGCTTGATAAGCCAGCTGCATAATACTCATTGGTATTCATTCCAGTCGGCTCAAGAAATACATGATGTCTCTCATGTGTTTCAAATTTCACATACTTATCTTCGATTGAAGGGCAATAACGAGGGCCAGTTCCTTTGACTACTCCGCTAAATAATGGCGAACGATGAATATTATCTAAAATTAATTGCTTGGTATCTGGCGTTGTCCAAGTCATGTAACATGGGAGCTCTGCTTTCAAGTGCCAAGCATCATTTTCATCGTTTTCATAACTAAATGGCAATGCTTTTTCATCGGATCCTTGCACTTCACATTTTTCCAAATCTAATGATCGTCCATTCACACGAACAGGCGTCCCTGTTTTGAAACGTTTCAGCGGGATTTGTAATTCTTGTAAGCAAGCTGAAAGTCCCTTTGCTGCTGAAAAACCATCCGGTCCACTATCAATCACGGATTCACCAATGATAATATTACTTTCCAAATAAGTTCCTGTGGCCACAATCACTTTTTCCGCATGATAGTGCATGCCATCTTTGCCAATCACACCAGTTACAGTCGCTTTTTCTTCATTGATTTCATAGATTAAATCGACTATCTCCGATTGTATTAAAAATAAATTCTCTTGATTTTCAAGTCTTTCTTTCATTTCTGAATGATACGCTTTGCGATCAATTTGTGCTCTTGGAGAAATGACAGCTGGGCCTTTAGAAGCATTCAACATTCTAAATTGAATCGATTGTTGATCTGCAGCTTTACCCATCTCACCACCTAGGGCATCAATTTCACGTACTAATTGACCTTTTGCAGTGCCTCCGATATTCGGATTACATGGTAGATTTGCAATACTTTCAAGAGTCATCGCAAACAAAGCAGTCTTCTGTCCCAACCGTGCAGCTGCGAATGCAGCTTCAATACCTGCATGACCTGCACCAACAACCACTACATCAAAAGAATTAACAAACCATTGTTTTTCATTTATTAGATTACTGTTCATCTTGTTTCTCTTGTATCTTACTTTCCAACACAGAATTCAGAAAAAATTGTTTCAATCAACTCTTCTGACACTTCATCTCCTGTTATTTCAGCGAGTTCTTCTGCCGCAGCTAATAATAAACCTGAGATTAAATCCATCGGCATCTGTAAAGCAAAGGCATCCATCGCCTGTTGCATATAATCTGTTGTTTTTTCCAATATTTGTTGATGCCTTAAGTGCGTAATTAGAATGGCATCAGCTTCTGTTTGACCTGTATTTTCAAATATATCCAGAATAACATTTTGTATTTTTTTAACTTTATCTGCTTGATATTTAGAGAAAGAAATCTGTTCTACAGAAGACAGTTTTTCTTTCACGAATGTAGTTAAAATTTCATGTTCTGGAAGATCCTCTTTTCCAGTGACAATAACAACTCTCTTATTTTGTTTCAGCAATGACTCTATTTCGTTTGCATCTTCATACCAAGAATCTGGATTTTCTGGGGACAACATAAAAAATATTAAATCAGCTTTCTCGATTGCTTGATAAGCTCTCTGAATCCCCTCTTGTTCAACAATATCAGAGGTTGTTCGAAGCCCTGCTGTATCTGTCAAGAGAACAGATAGTCCATCAATTATCATTTGCGCTTCAATAATATCTCTCGTTGTACCAGCTTGTGAAGTGACAATCGCTTTATCTTCTCCAAGCAATTCATTTAACATCGATGATTTTCCAACGTTCGGTCTTCCTGCAATGACGACATGGAAGCCTTCACGCAAAATTCGTCCATGCTCAAAACTATGCATCGCAGATTCTAACACAGTTAGTGTTTCATGAATTTTGTTTTGAATTATGTCTCGCTTCTCCTCTGTGTCTTCATTCTCGGGAAATTCGATTATCATTTCTATCTGAGCTATTGTTTTATATAAGTCTTCTCGAATAATAGAAATTTGCTTGGATAATTTTCCTCTCAATTGTTGAAGGGCCGCTTGATTTTGACGGCTTGATTCAGCAGAAATCATATCCATAACTGCTTCAGCTTCTACTAAATCCAATTTTCCGTTCATGAAAGCTCTTCTAGAGAACTCACCAGGACCTGCAGGTTTTACTCCTGCTTGATATAAACTTTGCAATATTGCATGTCGGATATATGGTCCTCCATGACATGAAATCTCATAAACATTTTCTCCTGTATATGAATTTGGTGCTTGATAATAAGTAATAACTACTTTATCAATCACTTCATCACTTTGAAATGCCTTCCAATAACCTACTCCAACAGTATAAGGTTCCATCTTAGATGGTATTAAAAATCGCTTGCTAATAGGCGTAAAAAGTTCATCACAAAATAAACCAGCATCCATTCCACTGATGCGAATCACAGCCACACCGCTGATACCAGCTGGTGTAGAAACAGCGGCAATAGTAGCCGCTGTTGATTGATTTTTATTCATGTTTGTTGTCATAATTAAGCATTATCAGGAACGATTACGACACAGCGGTCAGGTTCAGTTCCTTCACTGAATGTTTTAACTCCTTCATAATCCTGCAAAGCAATATGAACTTGTCTTCTCTCTGCAGAAGACATTGGTTTCAGTGTATATTTGCGTCCAGTTTTGATAACACGATCTGCAGAACGACGAGCATTTTGTGATACACTTTTAATTCTACGTTCACGATATCCGCCAACATCTAAAGAAATTCTTGTGTAATCTTCTTTGTTTTTATTAACTGCTAAAACTGTTAAATACTCTAATGCTTCCAAGGTCTCTCCGCGGCGTCCAATCGCAGCTCCTAAATTATCCCCCATAATATTGAGGTGTAAAGTTCCATCCTCATCAAAGAATGATGACATTTTCCCATGTATTCCTAAGCTTTGCATAACGCCTGCAACAAATTTAACTGCAGTCTGTTCAATTTCTTCTTGCTCTTCAGTATCAACTGGTTCTTGATTTACTTCGCCTTCATCTACTGATAAAACATTCATTTCTTCTGTATCATTCACTTCATCATTGATAACAGAAATACGTACAACAGCATCTTTACGGCCAAAACCGAATAATCCACCACTGTCTCCCTCATCAACTATCTCAATTTCAGCGTTTGATTCGTCTACAGCTAATTCTTTTAGTCCTTTAGCAATAGCATCATCAACTGTACGTGCTGAAACTTCTATCATGTGTGTCATTGTGCACTTCTCCTTTTGTTATAACTCTGTTTGTTCATAGCGAGTTGTTCTTTGAATGGTTTTGTATAAAATTTATAGATAAATAAGGATTGAGCAATTCCCATTACGGTATTGATAACCCAATAAATTCCCATTGCGGATGGCAATGTGAAAACAGTCCAAACCATCAAAATAATCATAAAAAAGTTCATACTTTTCATGGTACCTGCAGCATTTTGATTTGTTGGCATCTGATCTTTCTTTGCTGGATTTCTTTTTGCTCTTTCTATTTCTTCCTTATCTATTTCGCGTGTTTGTGAAATTTTTGTCATTAAACGCATTTGGATAATCATCGAAATAATAGTTAATGCTGGTAAAATGAGTAATGGTAAATAAATGTGTGCATTTTCACCAAAGATATCTCCAGGTCTCCATGAAGGAATTCTCCCTAAATTAATACCTAAGAAATTCAAATCAATTAACTCACTTAGTTTTAAATAACCTTTTTCAGCGACTGCGCCTAAAGCACTTGCATTATCTTGTAAAGTTGAAATAACAGGTATATCAGAACGGCCAATCATTTTTTCTGCTGATGCACTTAATAAATTATTATCTTTTAAATATGTGCCTATTTTTTCAATATTCTCTGCTGAAACGCCACCGATATATTGTAATGGTTGCTGGAAAATTCTAAAAACAGGAATAATTAGTATTAAACGCAAAAAAGAAGGCAAGCAGCCCCCGGCTAATGAAATTCCGTTTTCCTTGAACAATTCTTGCTGTAACTGTTGTTGAAGTTGAGGATCATTCGGATGTAGTCTTTTAATTTCGTTTACTTCATCTTGCAAACTCTGTTGCTTCAGCATTCCCTTTTGGGCTTTAATTCCAAAAGGTAAAAGTAATATATTGATTAAAACAGTAAATACAATGATGACCAGTCCGTAATTTTCAAGCCAAGTATACATTGCTGTCAAAATCCATCCGAACAAATTGTACAGCGGATCCATTAGTCCCATTATCACTGGAAATGTCGGCATTTAAATGCTCCTTTATTTTATATTTCTCTTCGGCACAGGATCATATCCTCCCTTGGAGAAAGGATTGCATCTCAAAATGCGCCATATTGTTAAAAAAATTCCTCTGAAAAAACCCCATGTCTGCAATGCTTCAATCGCATAATTCGAACAAGTCGGAGAAAATCTACAACTTGGGGGTGTTAACGGAGAAATTTTCCTTTGATAATACCTAATTAATTTAATTGCCCAATTACTTAGCATATATTAATCATTCAGTTTATCCGCTCTGGACAAGTAATCTTCGCATCTTTGGAAAGTTTTTTCCAGCAATTCAGTAAAGAATGATAGTTTGTTTCTTCGGGTGATAATCGACCAAATAAAATTAAGTCATATCCAGAAGAAATATCGTCTTCGTGAAGCCTATACACTTCTCTCAACCAACGTTTAACTTGGTTTCGATTGACACTTCCCTTCACTTTCTTAGCTACTGTAATGCCCAAGAACAACTGATTATCTTGTCGTGGACGAACATATAATGTTAAGTGTTTTGAATTATAATAACGCCCTTTTTTAAAAACACGTTCAAATTCATAATTCATGCACAGCATTTTCGTTCGTTTCATGCTGATCTCCTGCTAACATTAAAATTGGCCTATCTTTTACCTCCGCAAATACGAAATAAAAGAGAGACCAACCTAATTGGTCTTATGCTGAGAGTCTTTTTCTGCCTTTTGCACGTCTACTCTTTAAAACTCTACGTCCTGCGGCAGTTTGCATGCGTTTACGAAAACCATGTACTCTTTTGCGATGTCTTTTTTTGGGCTGATATGTTCTTTTTGGCATTGTAAATCACCTCCCAAAGTCTTATTCTTTCAGCTTTTCGATTATACAAGTTGAAAGATATCAAGTCAAATATGCTTTTAATCTAATTCGATTTCTTGTAATGAATTAATATCCAATAATATTTCTTTCTCTAATCGACTATTTTCTTTTCGCATTTCTTCTACAGTATTAATCGATTTGACATTCTTCTTGTTCTTGTAATTTCTTTTATTATTGCTACTTCTTTTTTTATTATTTCGATTGTTCTGTTTATTGCTATCTTGAGCACCATTTCGGTTTGATCTTTTTTTGTTAGATTTCTGCTTATTATTCACTTGTTTCTTATGATTCTCACCAAGCGAATATTGTTTTACATCTTGTTTTTGTTGTGAATCTTTTTGCATTCTTAATATCTTTCTTCAATCTTTACTTAACGGAAAAGAGTCTCTTCCCGTTAGCGGTTGTTACGTCTGCTATTTTTCTGATTTCAACATTGCGAATTTCTGCAATTACTTTTCCAATGTGAGGAATATAGGCACTTTCATTTCTTTTTCCTCTATTTGGCTCGGGTGTCAAATATGGCGAATCAGTTTCTATGATTAATTTATTCAAATCAATTCGTTGAGCAATCTCTTTTGGTTTTTTAGCATTCTTAAAAGTAACAGGACCATCTAAACCGATTAGAAAACCTAACTTTATCACTAGCTCCGCGCTTTCCCAAGAACCTGAAAAACAATGACAAACGCCTGCTTCTTCTGCCAAAAGTTCATGCTGATATGCCCATTGTAATATTTGATAGCTATCTTGAAAAGCATCTCTTTCATGAATAATCAACGGTAATTTTAGCTCATGAGCCAACTTAATCTGTTCTTGATAGACAATCTTTTGCTTTTCTTTTTGAGACGTATCCCAATGATAATCCAAACCAATTTCTCCAATTGCTTTAATTGGATTATCCTTCCCTTCACGCTCAGCTCGCTTAGCAGTTTCTTCATATAAGTCGCGAAAATTCTGGACAGAGTCATCATTCCAAGTATTGACATCTTGGGGATGACAGCCCATTGCACAAAATACACCTTCATTTTGCAATGCAATATCAATTGCTATCTTACTATCTTCATAATTTGATGTTGATAGTAAAATATACTTGATTCCAGCTTCTTTGGCACGCAGAAAAACTTCTTCCCTATCTTTGTCAAAAGCTTCATCTTGTAAATGACAATGTGTATCAAACCAAGTTAACTTATCCAATTTGAGCTCCTGCTTCTATTTCATCTGCGACAGTGAGCAATGTGAGAGAACCATCTTCTTTGACTGCGGAAAGCAACATACCATGCGACACAATACCAAAAATCTTTCTTGGTGCTAAATTAGCAATTAATTCAACGTTCTTGCCAATCAAAGTTTGTGGTTCATAATATTTAGCAATTCCTGAAACAATCGTTCTTTGCTCTGTTCCTAAATCAATTTTGAATTTAAGTAATTTATCTGCACCATCTACTTTTTCACATTGTAGAATCTTACCAATGCGCAAATCCATTGCTTCAAATTGATCAAATGCGATTTCTGCTTTTGCTTCTGTCTTTTCTTCTTCGATAGTCTCTTCGGTGACACCTAATTTTTCGTCTAGCTCTTTACTTAACGCACGGAACTTTTCGAGGCTTTCATTTTCATCAATACGCGGGAAAATTGGAGCGATTTTTTTAACATGATTCTCAACTGGATATTGATTTACTTCACCCGCTAAATCCCAAGATAATTGATGTTCTTCATCATATTTCAAGTCAATTCCTAAACCCTCAAACATTGCATTGCTTGTATTTGGCATGAATGGAGCGAGCATTATCGCGATTCTTTGCAATGTGTCGACTAATACGTATAGAACTTCTGCCAATCTAGCTTGTTTTGCTTCTTCTTTTGCTAAAACCCATGGCATTGTTTGATCGATGTATTTATTGAGTCGACTGACCAATTCCCAAATCGAGGATAAAGCATCAGATAATAATAATTTTTCAAAATGCTCTTGCACTTCAAAGAAAATTTGTTTTGCTAAGGTATGAATTTCTTCGTCAATTTCTTCACTTTCTCTATGTTCTGGTAATCCTTGCGGGAAATACTTCTCGATCATGCTAATTGTTCTAGATAGCAGATTACCTAAATCATTCGCTAAATCAGAATTGATTCTTGATTGCAAAGCTTCATTAGAAAAATTCCCATCTGAGCCAAACGTAATTTCACGTAATAAGAAATAACGGATTGCATCAACACCATATAATTCACTAAGAACAACTGGGTCAACAATATATTTTTCTTCACTATTACTTAATTTGGATTTTGAAAGTTTTCCACCTTTCATCAAAAGCCAGCCATGCCCGAAAACTTGTTTTGGTAAATCAATCCCTAAAGCAAGTAACATAATTGGCCAAATAATCGTATGGAAACGAACAATATCTTTGCCCACTAAATGAACATTTGCTGGCCAAAATTGTTTAACCTTATCAGTATTTTCTGGATAACCTAATGCAGTCAAATAATTACAAACAGCATCAAACCAAACATAAATAACATGTTTTTTATCAAAAGGTACTGGAATCCCCCAATCAAAAGATGTTCTTGAAACAGCTAAATCTTCTAGACCTGGTTTCAAGAAATTATTAATCATCTCTTTTGTTCTACTCGTCGGTTGAATAAAATCTGGATGACTTTCAATATATTCCATCAATTGATCTTGATATTTAGACATACGAAAGAAATAGGATTCTTCTTTCATTTTATGCACTTCACGATTACAATCAGGGCATTTGCCATCTACTAGCTGAGAATCTGTCCAAAAGGCTTCACAAGGTGTACAATAATTTCCTTCGTATTCTCCTAAATAAATATCTCCTTGTTCATAGAGCTGTGTGAAAATCTTCTGTACTGCTTCCATATGATAATCATCAGTCGTTCGAATAAATTGATCATAAGAAATGTTCAGTAATTTCCATAAATCTTTGATGCCTGTCACCATACCATCAACATATTCTTGAGGCGCAACACCTTTCTTTTCAGCAGCTTGTTGCAACTTTTGTCCGTGTTCGTCAGTGCCAGTTAAGAACAGCACATCTTCGCCTTTCATACGATGATATCTTGCAACAGCATCTGCTGCCACAGTTGTGTATGAGTTCCCGATTGTTAAACGACCACTCGGATAGTAAATCGGTGTCGTAATATAAAATGATTTTTTATCCACTTTTGCCTCCTATTGATGCAATACTTACTATTAACCTATTCATTATATGTCATTTTCATCGTTTCGAGCAAAATCACACTCATTTTCTTTATATTAATACGTTAATGATGATTCGCTCGTTTTAATTCCAAGATAGGATTCATGACAAAATCTCTTTCACGATGATATGGATGCGGAATTTTTAAGGTTTCTGTATTAATTTCTAAATCATCAAAAAAGATAATATCGATATCAATTAATCTTGGTCCCCATTTCTCTTTACGTTTTCTGCCCATCTCCATTTCGATTTGTTGACATTGCTTTAACAGTTTGAACGGAGAACCCTGATATATAAGTTCGACAGCAGCATTAACGAAATTAGGCTGATCTGTTTTACCCCAAGGCATAGTTTGAATAAATTCTGATTTTCTCAAATGGCTAACCCCAGATAAGGCCTCCAGCTTTTCAATTGCTATATGCAATAATTCAACCGAGTTTCCTAAATTGCTACCAAGGCTCAAATATACTAAATTATATCTTTTTCTTTTTTGATGCACTGCCATGTATCCGAACTGGCCATCAATTGGTGCATCCGGTTTTTTTAACACAATATCGATTGCAACAATTTTGCTATCAAATTCAAATAACAAATCAATAATTTCTGTACAAGCATGTTCCAGTAAATCAACGCTTGCCTGTTCAAAATATTTCTCTAATTGCTGAAAGACATCTGCATAGCTTGTTGTTTGCGATAATTCGTCAGTATCTGCTGCTTCGCAATAGCCAAAGTCCAACACCAAATCGACAATAAAACGCTGTCCTTGCTTTTTTTCAAAATCAAAAACTCCGATATGAGAGAAGAAAAACATATCTTTCATGATAATTTGTTCCATGTATATCTAACATCATTGCAAATCTTCTCTCATTTGATGACAAAGTTTGAGATTTTCTGCAAAAACTCCTTTTTTGAATTGATATGAAGATTTCTGATGTTGATTTTGTGGCCAAAAATCAATGTCACTCATTTTGATGTATTGGTTGTCGACAAAAACATCAGAAGCTGCATACTGATTAACTATATGACTTGCAATAAAGTTAGTCAATAAATCCGAGGACAACAAATTATTCTGTAATTGTGCTAAAGTTCGAAGTAAGGTTTCTTCTTCATCATGATTAAAATTGCCATGATTGAAAACAATGAACATTTCATGAAAAACAGGCATGAAATTAACTGGAGAAATGGTTCTCAACGAATAGTTTTTGAGAATAATAAATTCTTTTTTTGAATCCGTAATTTTATTTTCAATTCGGAAGAATCTGTGAGTTTGTTTAAAACGTATTCTATTTGTATCCAAGTACGTACTGAAAAATCGAAACGCAAGCTGCATAATTCTTTCCTCTGTCAAACCATTTGTAAAGTTTTGATCAATCTGCATATTGCGGAATTTACCCAAAAAATAATTTGCAAAAGAGTTAGCTTGCAACTTAGGGTCTTGCGAAACGTTACTGTCTTCACAATTAATCTTCGATACGTTCTCTTGATTTTTCTTTTCTGCAATTTTTGTGTTGCTTACGTTTTGCTTTGACCTCCATACTTCATGATTTTTCTTGTTTTCAAGGCTTTGCGGATAAAATGAAAACCCCTGCATATTGATGGCATTTTTCATTTCTTTTTGAAACGTTTCAGTAAACGCAGATATCGCTTTGCGCTGTAATCTTTTGTTAATTGCAGTAGGATTTTTGCCCGTAAGTAAAGCAAGTGCAATCATTGCTAAAGCATAATCTTGATGGTTCAATGTCAATGATTGTTTATGAAGATCTGGCGAGCAAAAACCGTTACTGATGCCTATCTCACCTAATTCTTTCCAATCAATATCATTATTTTCTGATAAAGTAACATGCTCAAAATCGATTAAATGAATTTGTTCTTTATGGCAAAGAATATGTTCTGGTTTTAGGTCAAGAAAAAACCAATACAGGCCTGTAATTTGATTCAATGTTAGTATTATTTTTTTAATCTGTAGGATTTTCTTTTCAATGGTATTTGCATCATTTCGGACTTTTATAATTGCTTGTCCTTCTTGCCAAGAATGTACAATCCATTTTTCACCTAAATAATTGTAAAAACCAAGAACTCTGGGGACTCCTGCCATTTGCAAATTGGAGAGATAATGAATCACTTTCTTGTCAATAAAGTTTTCTTCAGGCTTTAGGACAACTTTTTGGCCATCACTTTTCACGAAGCCTTGATAGCAACTTTCATTTATTCGTTCTAATGAATACACTTCTATTTCGGAAATCATATTTCACCTCGCACTTCCATCTTAATCGATAGAAAGAAGTGAAAAGGAATTATTTTTTGTAAAAACTTGAAAAATGAGAAAAGAGATTCATGAATTAATTCATGAATCTCTCATTTCATCATTATGAATAAAAATTCAAATATTACGCTGACTCTTCCTCAACATAAATATACTCTGGCTGCTCACCCTCAAGCACCGTTGCTTCGTGTATTATAACTTTTGCGATATTTCCTTCTGAAGGTACTTCATACATAATATCAATCATCATTTTTTCTAAAACAGAACGTAATCCTCTTGCCCCTGTTTTGAGTGCAATCGCTTTTTGAGCAACTGCCTTAATTGCATCATCTGTGAATTCCAATTCTGCATTATCATAATGCAATAATTTTTGGTACTGCTTTAACAAAGCATTTTTCGGTTCTTTCAAAATTTTCACCAATGCTTCACTATCTAATCCTTCAAGCGTAACAATAACGGGAACACGCCCGACAAATTCAGGAATTAATCCGAATTTGAGCAAATCTTCAGGCAATACATGCGATAAAATTTCTCCTGTTTCTCTCTCTTCAACTGGTTTGATTTCAGCACCAAAACCGATTGATTTTTTATCAATACGGTTCATAATCGTTTTGCTCAAGCCGTCAAAAGCTCCACCTAAGATAAACAAAATATTCGTTGTATCAATTTGCAAGAATTCTTGATGAGGATGCTTTCTTCCGCCTTGCGGAGGTACATTCGCGATTGTACTCTCTAAGATTTTCAGCAAGGATTGCTGTACGCCTTCTCCGCTGACATCTCGCGTAATTGATGGATTGTCCGAGCGTCTAGTAATTTTGTCGATTTCATCGATATAAATAATACCCTTCTCAGCTCTTTCAATATCAAAATCTGCATTTTGAATTAGACGTAACAATATATTTTCAACATCTTCTCCGACATAACCAGCTTCCGTTAAGGCAGTTGCATCTGTAATTGCGAAGGGAACGTCCAAGATTTTTGCCAATGTTTGAGCAAGTAATGTTTTACCGCTACCTGTTGGTCCAAGCATTAGAATATTACTTTTGGATAATTCAACATCATCTTCGAAATCATCCTCCACTGGGCTCCAAACCCTTTTGTAATGATTATATACAGACACAGCCAATGTCTTTTTTGCCAAATCTTGTCCGATAACATATTTATCTAGCTCTGCTTTAATTTCGACTGGGCTCAATAAAGTAAACTCCTCATCACCTTTGTCTTCTTCAGCATGAACATGTAATAAGTCATCGCCTAAGATTTCATCACATAAACTGACGCATTCATTACAAATATAAACGCCAGGACCAGCAATTAGGCGATTAACCTGTGTCTCATCTTTACCACAAAAAGAACATTTCAAAGGAGGTTTCTTCTTGCCTTCAAATGTATCATCATGATTTGCCATGACAATTAGCCTCTTTTCTCCATAATATGGTCAACAATTCCGTATTCAACTGCTTCTTGCGCATCTAACCAACGGTCTCTATCTGTATCTTTTTCGATTACTTCTAATGATTGACCTGTACGATCAGCTAAAATTTGGTTTAATTTCTTTTTCATTTTGATAATATGATTTGCCGTAATTTCAATATCTGAAGCTTGTCCTTGAACACCACCTAAAGGCTGATGAATCATAACTTCTGCATTCGGTAAAATAAATCTTTTACCTTTTGTTCCAGCTGCCAATAGTACAGAACCCATGCTTGCTGCCATACCCATACAAATTGTTTGTACATCAGACTTGATATATTGCATGGTATCGTAAATCATTAAACCAGAAGACACTTCGCCCCCAGGACTATTGATATAAAATTGAATATCTTTATTTGGATCTTCTGCTTCTAAAAACAATAATTGTGCTGTAATTAGGCTTGCCGTACTCTGGTCCACTTGATTGCTTAAAATAATAATTCTTTCTTTTAACAATCTAGAGAAGATATCGTAAGAACGCTCTCCACGATTTGTTTGCTCAACAACCATTGGTACTAAATTCATTTGCATATTTTTTTCCATGTTTTGTTTCCTTCCTTTACTTATATATGTATTCTACTGGAAACCTCTATCTCAGCGTCTCTTGAAAAACAGGGAGACTATAGATTAGCGATAGACTCCCTGCAGTTAATCTTTATTAAATAATATCAAAAATATTATTCTTCGTCTGTAGTTTCATCTTCTTCATGCTCATGCTCATGTTCATGATCATGTCCGCAATCACAATCTGGTCCATGTTCATGATCGTGATGATGTTCATGCTCTTCAATCTCTGGCTCGACATCAGTTGCTTCTGCATTTTCTTTGATAAAATCCATTGCTTTTTGTCTAGCTAAATCGGAATCGAGCATTGCTTTTGCACTGTCTCCATCAAATGTTTTCTTCAAATCTTCAAATTCCATTTTGTACATATCTGCATATTTTTGGATTTGAGCATCTCTTTCTTCATCTGAGACTTCGATTTTTTCTGCTTCAATAATTGTGTCTAAAACTAATTCAGTTCTAATTTTCTCTTCTGCAGGACCATGTAATTGCATCATTAATGTATTTTTATCTAAGCCGAGCATTTGCATATATTGATCCATATTGAACCCTTGCATTTGCATTTGACGGGCTTGATCTTGATACATGCGTTCCATTTCTTCATGGATGACAACGTGTGGTACATCAATTTCTGCAGCTTTGACAACTTCTTTAATTGCATTGTTCATGAATGTATCATCAGCATGTTTTGTTTTGTTTTCAGATAAACGATTTTTGATACTTTCTTTATACTCTTCAACTGTATCGCAATCTTCTGTGACATCTTTGACAAAGTCTTCATCTAATTCTGGAACTTCACGTAATTTGATTTCTTTTAAGTTGATTGAGAAAACAACATCTTGTCCAGCTAATTCTTTTGAATGATATTCTTCTGGGAATGTTAATTCGATATCAAATTCTTCTCCAGCTTCATGGCCAATTAATTTTTCTTCAAAACCAGGAATGAATGTGTTGCTTCCGATGACTAATTCATAATTTTCAGCTTTGCCACCTTCAAATTCAACATCGTCTTTTTTACCAGTATAATCGATAACAACTGTGTCTCCATCTTGTACTGGACGATCTTCAACTGGTACTAAACGTGAAACTTGTTCTCTTGAACGATTAATTTCTCTGTCGATTTCTTCTTCTGTCACTTCTGCTTCAGGACGATATGCAACAACGCCTTTATAGTCACCTAATTTCACTTCTGGTTTAACCGCAAAAGTACATGAGAATGTCATCCCTTTTCCTGTTCCGATTTCTTCAATTTGCATATTAGGTTGTGAATAAGGTTCAACATTTGATTCTTCTAATGCTTTTTCATAAGCAGGTTGTGCAGCAAAGTCGATGGCATCATCATATAAGACGGATTCACCATAATAATTTGTCACCATCTTCATCGGTGCTTTACCTTTTCTAAAACCTGGAATCGTGAAGCGTTTTGCATTCTTTTTAAATGATTCTTTTAATGCGTTTTGAAAATCTTCTTCAGCAACTTCTACTGTCATTTTCACCATGCTATTTTTTAATTGTTCGATTTGAGCAGCCATATTTTCCTCCTGCTTGCTGAACTTGCGTCCCATTTATTTTGATTAATTTAATAAACTAGTTGAATGCCTATAGTAGACTATTTCTCGATTAAAAAGAGTACCATATCACACAAATTTCTGCAATGAATCACAGAGTGCGCATGAAGACTTGATGTTTCTTTCATTTGTCCTATTTACATACGTATAAAAATGAGTATAATGAAATTACAATCAAACGATTGTTTAATTGTTTAATTAAGAAAGTAGGGCTTACATGAAAAAATCATATAAATTAGAAAACTTAGGATGTGCTAATTGTGCAGCGAAAATCGAGAATGATATTTCTCATTTACCAGGAGTCAATTCCGCACGCGTTAATTTCATGACTTCAAAATTGATTATTGACGCAAACGATGAACAATTTTCAAACATTCTTTCAGAATCACAAAAAATTGCAAACAGATATGAACCTGATTTAAGAATATTGATATAGTGAAGTAATGAAAAGCCAATTGAATCATAAAGAAAGAAAAATTTTATTCCGAATTTGTCTCACCCTTATTACAACAGGTATTTTGCTATTAATACGGGTATTTTTCGGAATTACAGAAGCGCAACATCTTTCGATTTTCAAGGGCAATTTTGCGTATCTCCCTTATACAATCGCTTTTCTTATTGTTTATATTATCATTGGCTATGATATTCTATTAAATGCTTTTCGCAACATCATCAAAGGAACCATATTTGATGAAAACTTTTTGATGAGTATCGCAACAATCGGGGCCTTACTAATTGGCGAATATTTTGAAGCAATTGCCGTCATGCTATTTTATCAAATCGGTGAATTCCTCCAAAATTATGCCGTTAACAAATCTCGTAAGTCCATTGCTGAGTTGATGGACATTGCTCCTGAATTTGCAAATATTTTTTTAGATGGTAAATTGCAACAAGTGGACCCCTATGAGATTTCGATTGGAGATGAAATCATTGTCCTTCCAGGAGAAAGAATTCCATTGGACGGTATCATTCTCGATGGACAATCCAGTCTCAACACTTCTGCTTTGACTGGTGAATCTTTACCGTTAGATGTGGGAATCGGAGACGAAGTGTATAGTGGATCTATTAATTTAACCCATCAAATAAAATTGAAAGTCATTAAAGACTTTGATAATTCGACAGTTTCTCGCATTTTAGAATTAGTCGAAAATGCTTCCGATCAAAAAGCTGAATCTGAAGTTTTTGCAACGACTTTCGCAAAATATTATACCCCGATTGTTGTTATTTCCGCTCTTTTTCTTGCTCTATTACCTCCTCTTCTACTTCAAGAATCTTTCGCAATTTGGATTGAGAGAGCACTAATTTTCCTCGTTGTTTCTTGTCCTTGTGCACTCGTTGTTTCCGTTCCACTGACATTTTTCGGAGGCATTGGAGCAGCTTCAAGAGAGGGAATTCTAGTAAAAGGTAGTAATTACCTTGAGTATTTATCTCGAATGAAAACTCTTGTTTTCGATAAAACAGGAACTTTAACCTATGGAAATTTTGAATTATTATCTGCAAAAGCAATTATCGGTACAGAAGATGAATTAATCGAAAAAGCTGCTTTTATTGAATCTTTTTCAACACATCCGATCGCGAAGAGTATGAGCCAATTCCGATCAAGTAAATATATTTTATCTGATGCAACGGACGTACAAGAGATAGCAGGAAAAGGTGTTGAAATAATCTACAAAGGCATTCATTATGTCGCTGGCAATGATAAATTAATGCTTGAAAAAGGGATTTCCACACCAGAAGTTAACGAATACGGTACAGTGATTCACGTAGCAGAAAATCATCAGTATCTCGGATATTTAAGAATTGGTGATGCCATTAAAGACGATAGTCCTATAGCCGTTTCAAAGCTACGCTCCCAAGGATTATCTCAGATGCTTATGCTATCTGGGGACAAAGAACAAAACGCTAAGAAAGTCGCTGAAGAATTATCTTTAGACAATTATTACGCAGAATTATTACCAGATCAAAAAGCAGAAAAATTAAAAGAGATCTTGTCTTCCAAAGGCGATGGATTGGTTGGATATGTCGGTGACGGATTAAATGATGCTCCAGTATTGGCTCTAGCAGATATCGGAATTGCAATGGGTGGCTTGGGATCTGATGCCGCAATTGAAGCTGCGGATGTTGTCATTATGCAAGATCAGCCTTCGAAAATTGCAAAAGCAATCCGTATCAGCAGAAAAACAATGCGTATCGTTAAGCAAAACATTAGTTTTGCACTTTTTGTGAAAATAGGTGTTTTACTACTCGCTATTCTCGGTCATGCATCCATGTGGCTAGCAGTATTTGGAGATGTTGGAGTTACAATTATCGCAGTATTTAATGCATTACGTGTTTTTTTCGAACGAAGTAAACCGATATAATTGTCACTTTAACTCTAATTCATCCATCGGACAAATCTCAGAAAAATAACTTTCAATTGTTTTATGAATTAATGAAGCTAATTCACTATTTGCTAATTTATAATAAACTTCTTTTCCTTCTCTACGACTGACAATTAAGGAATTTAATTTCAAGCTTTTTAGATGATGTGAGACAGCTGCTTGACTCATGCCAACAGCAGAAGCGATATTAATCCCACATTCTTCCGTGTGACACAAAAACCAAAGAATTCTCAATCTAGTTCCATCAGATAATTGTTTGAATAGATTTGCTGCATCAATGAAATCTTCCTCCGGAGGCATTTTTTCTATTAATTTATCAGCAATTTCATTATGATGATGTGGCAAATGTGAGTGCATAAACAAAGTTTCCTCCACGAATAATAACGATTGAAATCGACAATCAAGTACTTTCATTATAAACAAGAAAATTAACATTGAAAATCTTCTTGACATATTTATTTTAATTTCATAGAATTGTTAAGCAATCAAAAACGTGCCCTTAGCTCAATTGGATAGAGCGTCTGACTACGGATCAGAAGGTTAGGGGTTCAAGTCCTCTAGGGCACGCCATAAACTGTTCTTCACTCGAAGGACAGTTTTTTATTTTCTACACTTTCAGACTCAAAGATGTCGATCTTAGTTCGAACATTATTCTGAAACAACTTTTAATATCAAATTTTTAACGACTGTATTGTCAACCTGAACGATTAATTCCGCTTTTTCCCCTTGCAAATCACCATTGATTATATAATCTGCTTCAGGAGAAAATGGATATTGACGATAAAAAGCATTTAAATCCATGCCGAAATAAATTGCATTTTCTGTGCCCACAGGTCTGCCAAGAGCAATATCTTTCGAATTAGAAGTAATTTCAAGGCGATCGATGATGCCTGACCAAGTTTTTGTTGTTACATCACCTTCTCCTCGAATAACGAAAGAAATCTGAGGATATGTGATACGCCAAAATTTTGCATTTTTGTCGTTTTTGTCTTGTAAACTTGTTTCACTTACCCTTCCAGATCCTAGAATCGGATCAAACATAAAGCTATGGAATGTCTGTCTGATGCCGTTGCTCGCCCAAGAAAACAACAATGAATCTTGATAGTATATGTTCATATGTTGGTCTTTGATTTGTTGGGGGTACGGATCAGATACTGAAATTTGTTTATTTTTTAAGCGAAATGTACATGTTCGATAATTATTGGTTTCTTCGACTGAATCCAATTCCTGCATAAAGGAAATTTTATTGGGAAGAATAACGTTTGGAATGCTTTGGGTTGGCTCCGTTTTAATTTGGACACGGTAATATTGCATGAGCAAATCGGCTTTATTCTGTTCAACAGAGCTGATATTCTCTTCTATCGTTTTTTTGCTGCCTTGCGCTAATAGCCATGAAAGCATCTCAGCATCTCTTTGTTCTATTGCATCAAAATATAGTTTTGAAAATTGAGAAATTTCATTACTTCTCTGAATCCAATCGTTTGATAAATACGGTCTACCATTTGCTGCATGTTGAATTGCGATAATCGCTGTATGGGAAGGTTGATTTTCATCATCAACAAATTGTAATTGATAGTATTCTGAGCTTTCTGCTTCTAATGCTAAACTTGGTATATCTGTAGTCATTTCCACGGAATATTCTTTTTTTCTCGCATTATTCAAACGACGAAATTCAGAAACTCGCAAATTACTATTATTGATTGTTTCAAGGTAAACAGTAAAATCATGCAAAGATAAATCGCCGATCATATCCGCAGGCAATGCTGAATAAACTTCTTCGACAGTAGCATTCTTGTTAATCACATCGACAAATGCAGAAAGGATTGAAATATCAGTTGCTTCCTTGTCATTATCGTAATGAAAAGCATAGGAAGATTTCTTTTCAGAGAACGGCCGTGGTAAAAGTTGCTGCTCTGATGAAGCAGCATCGCTACAACCTACAATACAGAATAGTAGCAAAAAACATATAGAAATGACGGTCGTTATCCTGTAATTTCTTTGCTTCATTCTTTCCCCTCAATCATTAATCTCTCTAAAAATCATTACCTTTTTGCGAATTCTTTGTAATGCTCCATCAATGCTTTTATTAGAAACCGCAAGTATCTCTGCCATTTCATTATACTTTTTTCCCTGTAAATATAAAGTCATCACTTGATATTCAAATTCACTGAGATGATCTTTTACATACAAATTTAACTGATTAACTCTTTCCTGATCGACTAATTTACTTTCAGGGTTTGTGACAGAATCATGTTCAATGACATTCATCATTGTATCATTGGATAAGGATTCATCTTGATTCAGAGGATAATCTAAAGATAGGCTTTGATTGAGCGGTTCATGCTTTCTTCTCGCCGCCTTACGAATCGCATCATATAATCTTGAATCAACAACTTGTGCTGCATATTTATTGAATGGAACATTTTTATTAGAATCAAAACTTGATATTGCTTTATAGAGACCAATCATTCCTTCTTGAATTAAATCTTCTTGATCTCCGCCTTGCAAAAAGTACTGTCTTGCTTTCAGCACAACCATACTTTTGTATTTCATGATTAGCTTTTCAATCGCAACATCATCACCTTCACGTATGTTTTTGATGTACTCCTCATCAGATTTAAAAGTAGATTTATGTTCATTCCTATTATTCATGAAAAGATGATTATTTATCCAATCTTTGTAATGCTGCTTCGAAGACAATAATCCCTGTTGCAACTGCTGCATTTAGAGAATTAATTTTTCCTTGCATTGGAATTGTAATTAGGAAATCACAACGTTTTTTAATATTTTCATTCATGCCCTTTCCTTCATTTCCAATGACTAAGGCAATATTGCCTTGATAGTTTGCCTTTTGATAGTTTTCTGCATTTTGAACTTCTGTACCAAAAACCCAAAAATTCTGTTCTTTGATTTTGTCAATAAACATTGCTAAATTGGTCACTCTAGCAATCGGGACAAATTCAACTGCACCTGCAGATGCTTTTGCCACATGCGCATCAACGGATACAGATCGACGTTCTGGAATAACTATCATGTCTACACCCGATGCTTCCGCAATACGAATAATCGAGCCAAAATTATAACCATCTTGTAAATTATCCAAAATCAAGATAAACGGATGTTTACCTTGTTCCAACTTTTCTTCAATTAATGCGAAAGGATCTACATAATCTTTTGCTGCAATTTGAGCAATGACGCCTTGATGTCCTGGTGTTTGTGCCATTTTATCTAACACATCTTTTTCAACTTCCATGATAATTGCGCCTTTTTCTTTACATGCCGTGATAATTTCATTTAAGCGATGATCTCTTTGCTGATTAGATTTGGCAATCCAAATTTTATTAACTGACCGTCCAGCCCTTAAAGCTTCAATAACAGGATTACGTCCTTCTATTAAATCTAGATATTTATTTTCTTTACTCAAAATGAACTCCTATCTCGACATCGAATTGTAAATCTGGATGCGCAATCGATAATAGTGTGTATATACGACTAATATTTTTGTCTAAATAATAATAACCGATCAATGCTTCAAATCCAGTCGCTCGACGGTATTCAGTTGGATTAACATTTCTAGCATTTGGCACTGAATGATTGCTAGCCCTCTTCACAATGGATTTTTCAAAATCTGTTAATTCAGAATCAATCCGAAATAAAGCTTCCGATTGAGCTGTTGAGTTAACTAAACGAATGACTTCTCGGTGAATTGCGCCCGACTTTGCCTGATAATTTTTGAGCACAGCCATCCGAATTGCTAATTCATAAACACTATCACCAATATAGGCCAAAGTTGAAATCGGTAAATCAGTTGTTTTTAACATTATTCCTCGTTCTTAGTCACTTTAGGACCTTGTGCTGTATCTTCAATGCGATAGCCTAATGCAATAATTTCATCTCTTAATTGATCAGCTGTTGCAAAATCACGATTAGCTTTCGCATGGCTCCTTAGTTCCACTTTTTCTAAAATTTCAGAAGGAATCTCATCCCCTTGTTCTTGTTCTGGATTTAATCCAAGCACTTCACATAATTTGATTATTAAATTATTGGTTTCTTGAAGCACTTCTTTAGAAATCGCAAATTCAGCTGTCGCTGCATTCACAAAGCGAACCAAGTTGAATATAGCTGCAAAAGCATCCGGTGTATTCAAATCATCATCCATTGCTTCTTCAAAATTCTCAATCGTTGTTTCAGTAAACTTTCTCACTTCAGCAGATTTTTCTTGATCCACATCACCTTCATCATTTGTAATAAGGAAAGCTATATGATCCACACAATTTTTGATTCTTTGCCAACCATTAGAAGCGGCTTCTAGAGGTTCCTTTTCAAAATTTATTGGCATGCGATAATGCGCTTGTAGCATAAAGAAACGAACAACATCATAACCATATTGTCCGGCAAGTTCTCTAACTAAGAAGAAATTACCGCCAGACTTTGCCATTTTGACATTATCTACATTGATGAAACCATTATGCATCCAGTAACGTACGAATTGTTCTCCATTCGCTGCTTCGCTTTGTGCAATTTCATTTTCATGATGCGGAAAAATTAAGTCCATACCACCTGCATGAATATCAACTGTATTGCCTAAATACTTTTTGCTCATTGCAGAACATTCGATATGCCAACCAGGACGTCCTTCTCCCCATGGCGAATCCCAAGCGGGTTCATTCTCTTTTTTGAATTTCCAGAGCACAAAGTCACTCATATTTTTCTTTTCATTATGTACATCGACACGAGTTGAAGCACCTGCTTCTTGTTCTTCTAAATCACGTTTTGAAAGTTTTCCATAATCTTCGAATTTTGATGTATCATAATAAACGCCATCTTCAAGAACATAGGTAAATCCCTTTTCTTCCAACACTTTGATCATGTCCAAAATTTCAGGAATTGTTTCTGTTGCTCGAGGATGATTGTCTGCACGCATGACATTTAATTGATCCGCATCGAAATAATATTCTTTAATCATCTCTTCAGCTAAATCTTGCACCGAAATTTTTCTTGAAAGTGCACGATTAATCATTTTGTCATCAATATCTGTAAAGTTTTGTACATATGTCACATCATATCCCTTATACATGAGATATCTGCGTAAAGTATCATAGACAATAAAAGGTCTAGCATTTCCTAAATGAAATAAATCGTATACAGTAGGACCGCAAACATAAATTGTAAAATGATTATCTTTTAATGGAATTAACTCTTCTTTTTGTCTACTAAGATCATTATAAACTTGCATGAGACGCCTCTCCTAAGCATAAAAACATAAAATACCCTTGAATATGCACTTCTTTTTGAGACCTAGCACTTTCACTAGGTGGGTGCTCTGCGGCGGTCTTGGATTGTCCAGTTAAGGCGTAATCGTATTCCACGTCGACTCCGAGCTCCCTTAAATATCATGAAGGTTCAAATACGAAGCGTCTAACAACTCAAGGGTATATTTACTATACAAAAAACAAGGCAAATGTACAAGGAATCAAGCAATAATGTTGTCGATTATTGTTATCTAAAATTGTGTTTTTCACTTGCAATAGTCAATGCTTTAACGCTTAATCCTAATGCGTTAAGTGGTTGTGCTGCAGATTCTATCGTCATCCCAGTTGTTAGTACATCATCGAACAAAATAATTTCTTTACTATAAAAAAAAGCACTGCCATATTCAGAATAGACTTCATCACGAATCCGAAAAGCATCTTTCACATTGCTTAGACGTTCCAATCTACTTTTCATTTCGGTTTGTCTTCGTGTATTTTTGATTCGTTCCAATAAATCTGTCACACAAGGAATTTCTGCTAATTCTCCTAACCTTTCCGCAATCAATGCGGCTTGATTATACCCCCGCTCTTTCATTCTCTCTCGAGATATCGGAACCGGAACCAATATATATTTACCCTTCATTTCACCTAACATTCGCTGCAACAATAAATAACACAACTGCGCTAAGCTTTCTGAAATATATGGTTTTTGTTGAAATTTTAATTGCAGCAGCAAATGATTAATCGGCTTCTTATAATAAAAACACGATAAGACTTCCAACGAGATATCCGAATATTCCTGCCATGAAATCGGATAGTGTATTGGCAAAAAAGTGGCACAACGCGAACAAATTCTACTAGTTTCAATCGTGCTTTCTTTTTTCACATCAAACCGTGAACCAGAAAGGCAACCCAATTTGGTCAACATCGCTTTTTTCTGAATCGAAGAAGAAAGTGATAGTCCACATGCAATGCAATTATGACTCCAAATTCGATAGGCCACCTATTCTCCTTCACTCATTTCAATAATTCAGAAAAAGTCTTAGTTTGATCAACTTTTTCCCAAGGAAACTCTGTATTTTCACGCCCAAAATGTCCATAACTTGCGGTTTGTTGATATATCGGTTTTCGCAACTGTAAATGATGAATAATTGCTTCAGGTCTTAAGTCAAAGTTGTTCTCAATACAGTGTTCAATTTCAGATTCAGCGACTCTTCCGGTACCAAATGTATCAACAAAGATCGAAACCGGTTCAGCAACACCAATTGCATAAGCCAATTGCACTTCACATTTTTCCGCAAGTTCTGATGCAACAATGTTCTTGGCAAGGTATCTCGCCATATAACTGGCTGAACGATCAACTTTTGTTGGGTCTTTGCCAGATAAAGCCCCTCCGCCATTTTTTGAATATCCTCCGTATGTATCAACCACAATTTTTCTTCCCGTTAATCCAGTATCTCCAACAGGACCTCCAATCACAAATCTTCCAGTTGGATTAATGAGCACTTTCGTTTTCTCATCGTATAGATTGTCAGGAAGAACTGGTTGAATAACGAATTGCAAAACTTCTTGTTTCACAGTTTCTAAATCAAATTGTTCTTTATGTTGTGTTGAAATAACAACTGTATCAATATGTACTGGTTTTCCATTTTCATACTCCACTGTGACCTGTGTTTTTCCATCGGGAAGAAAACTTTTTGCAATGCCTGTTTTTCTGGCAATTGTTAATTGCTTACTTAATTGATGAGCGAAATATATCGGAGCAGGCATAAAACTGTCTGTCTCATCATTTGCATAACCAAACATAATCCCTTGATCCCCTGCGCCTCCAGAAAAAGCATCATCTATTAGGCCCATTCTTTTTTCGTATCCAGTTGTAACACCCTGAGAAATATCACTTGATTGTTCATCAATTGAAACAATAATGCGGCACTCATTCACATCAAACCCTGCTTCTTTGTCATAGCCTATTTCTAAAATCGTATCTTTGACAATTTTTTCGTAATCAACAGATGCCTCAGAAGTGATTTCTCCAGCAACGACGATAAGACCAGTGCTTATCAAGACTTCACAAGCAACTCTAGCTTCGGAATCCTGCTTAATAACTTCATCAAGAATGGCATCTGAAATCTGATCACAAATTTTATCTGGATGTCCTTCTGTAACCGATTCCGAAGTAAAATAAAAATGTTTGCGCATGGTAAATTCCTCTCTTATCTTATCGAACTATTTTGCGAGAATAAAAAACCTCTCGACTGAGAGGCTATATGATTCACTCATCTCTCAGGCATGCCTGACGGAATTAGCACCGTGTTAACGGTTGCCGGGTTTCATAGGGCCGTTCCCTCCACCACTCTGGATAAGATATTTAATTTAAATTTCGGCTTAATCTAACACGATTTCTCTATTAAGTCAAAAATTCTCAAAATTCCCATTTTTCAAAAAATACTCGCCTTCACAATTCCATAAATAACGTAAGCTAGAAACACACTAAGAAGGGAGGACGTCAAATGAAGGAAGTCTTGTTAATTGATCCAAATATATTATTTTCTAGGCGCATTCAAGAAATGCTTAATAAGTCTCTTCAACCTTTTATCCATGTCAATATTGATCATACAGGAACTAAAATTAATGAAAATATTGAGTTAATTATCATCCATGAAAGTTTGCAAAGTGCATTTAAAGATTTGATTCATTCACAGAAGAAAATATTATTCTTAAAAGAATTTTGGGATGAAGATTTTGATGCTTCACAGACCATTCTAAGACAAAGTGGCCTATCTTATTGGAAGCATAAAATTATTGAAGTTTTAGAATCAGAATATGTTTTTGCACATTCCCTAAATGAAGTAGAACGAGTGAATCGAATCTTTTTATTCCAAATATTTAACGCGATGAAATATCAGTACTATTTTCAATCATTTATTAAAGAACAATTAGCGGAAGGAAAACAAATTTTCATCTTGCCTATAAAACCTCTCTATCAATGGTATTATCATGCAGACTTCAACAACGGACATACCATGTTTGATGTTATTTTGCAAATTGAAAAAGATATTGCTATTGATTCCAATTCTATCGGTCAGATATTTGAAAAACAAAAAAATGGTGTTTTTATCGCAAGACCAAGTCAGAATTGTGATGATTTATTTCATGTCAATCAACATGATTTGCTATTGTTCTTACAAAGATTTAGAGATTTTATTTTAAGTGGAAGTAAAGAAGCAATAGGAATTATCGATTTCGATGGATTACCTGTCAACTTATTAATTAGCATATTACCTTTGTCCGATGTTTGCCTAATTGACCTTTCAGAAGAATCCTATTATGGAAACATAATTGAAAAGGAAATCTTTTCCACGTTACTAGCCAGGAAACCACCAAATTTGAGGGTAAAACTTCTCAACAATTTAACAGCCGAGGGTTATCATGCTTACTCATAAAGAACGTCAACAATTTATAGAAAGATTAATTTCTAAAAATCAAGAAATTGATATTCTAAATGATAAAGAATTAATGCAATTTTTGTCTAAAAAGCTGGCAGAAGATTCTTCTTTCGCAGATATGGGTTTACTAGAACGTCGGCAATTATTAACGCAGCTATTCAATACAATGCGTGGTTTGGATTTATTACAGCCATTATTGAACGATGATACGATTACCGAAATCATGGTGAATGGATATAAAGATATTTTTATCGAACGCTCGGGTAAAATTCACAAAACCAACATTGTCTTCGATGATGCGAATCATTTAACACATGTCATCACAAGATTTTTTGGAAAAGCAAATCGTCTCATCAATGAACAAAATCCGATTAACGGAATGCGCTTACCTGATGGCTCTCGTATTCATGCTGTTCTCCCTCCTTCAGCACCAGACGGACCAATCATGAGCATTCGCAGATTCACTGGAATAAAACCAAACTTACAAGCATTAATTGAAAAAAACACATTAACCGAAGAAGCCGCGAATTGCTTAATTCAATTCGTCAAAGAGAAAAAGAATATATTTATCTCTGGAGGTACAGGTACAGGAAAAACAACATTTTTAAACGCGTTATCTTCCTACATAGGGAAAGATGAACGTATCGTGACCATTGAGGATGCTGTCGAGCTTGATTTACAAGGTATTCAAAATCTCGTCCGCCTAGAATCTAGAGAGGCAGGTCCCGATGGAACGGGTGAAATTTCACTAGAGCAATTAATTCGATCTTCTTTGAGACTTCGCCCTGACCGTGTACTCGTTGGTGAAATCCGAGGAAAGGAAGCGTTTGAAATGATTCAGGCTATGAGCACTGGTCATCCTGGTTCTATGTCAACAGGTCACGGTAACAATAGTTTAGAGATGTTGGATCGAATCTGCTTAATGATTCTAATGTCCTCTAGCTTACCTTGGGAAGCAATTCGTAGATTGGTTGCTTCTGCACTAGAAATCAATATTCACTTAGTTCGCTTGCCAGACGGAAGACGAGTGGTTCAAGAAATTATTGAGATTGAAGGATATGAAAACCAACAGTTTATGACAAGAAATATATTCAAGAGAATTGGAGAAACATTACTATGTCAACAATAAAAATATTCATCGCTAATCTATTCATTTCATTTCTTTTTGTTTATTTGACATATACGACATGGTTGAATTTAGGATCCTCTAGTATTCCAATCATTATCATTTGTGCGATTATCGTTTGTATTGGACTCACCTTCTATTTAAGAGGAAAACAAAATGCTGCAAAAATTGAGCAATACCGCATTCTACTTGAATATTTAAGCAGCCGAATTTCTTCTGGACATACTTTAGAATCAGTTCTTCTCGAAGCCTATTCCAGACTGAAGCATGAATTGGGATTAAAAAGCACATTAAGTAAATGTTTGAAGCAATTAGAACAAGCCATGCATTCTCACTTAGACTTAGATCGTTGTCTTGAAATGCTAAAGAAGAATTTTAACTGTCAAACCAGCGATGCTTTCTTCGATGTTTTACCTTATCTTAATCACTATGGTGGAAGATTAGATATTTTCATCAAGCAAACATATAAAACTTTGAATGCTGAAATTCAAATGCAGAAGGATATTGCAGCAGAACAGAATGCGCAAAAAAGTGAAACTTTAATATTAATTTTTCTCCCATTTTTATTTTCTTTTGTCCTCATTAAACAAGGAACAACTTATTCACAAGCTCTAGTTGATGTATCTTGGAGCAAAATCATTCTAGCAGCAATATTTATTCTGTCTCACATCGCTATCTTTATTTCTTTGTTAATTATTGCGCAAAACCCTTTACACATAAGCAATAAGGACATTTATATTGAATTTAAAGAAACATCAATCCAATCTCGATTCATCATCTTTTTATCTCAATTTTTACTAACGAATGCGCCATTGAAATTTGGCTATAATCTATCAGAAAGTGTACGTATACTTTCTCAGAATCAAAACTCTGCATGGCTAAAATACAATCAGCGAAAATGCCTGTTATGTTTTTTCGTTTTGATATTCGCTTCACTCTTATACGCATTTCAGCTAATTTCAATTTCTGTTATCTTCATCAGTTTCTTCGGATTTTGGTTGTTGCAAGATTTAGATATTTTTCGTAGAGAAAATAAGCTGAAGGAACAAATTCGAATTGAATATCCAACTTTTCTTAATTCAATGGTCGTACTTTTACGAAGCGGATTAAGTCTAGAAAAAAGTTTACGTTTAATGATTGATTCAGTTGAGGAAAAAGTTAATTCTCAGTTAAAAACTGATTTATTAAAAATCAGGCATCATTTAAGCGTAGGAGACAGCGCTTCTTATGCACTTTCTTCTATTACTGAAAGTTTACCCCAAGAAGAGATTGCTTCGATTTTGCAATTATTCACCCGATATGAGCGAGATGGCGGAAAAGAAATTCTTGATATTCTTGATATTCAAGCAAATTCAAGTTGGCAATTATACAGAAATGCAATGCGCCAAAGATTACAAAACAAAAATATGGGACTCTTGTTACCAATGACAATCGATTTATTCATCGTCATCATTATGGCAATGCTGCCTGCAATTGCAAGCTTAGGAAATATCACTATATAAAAGAAAGGAAATGAACATGAACAAACAACACACATTGAAGAAAAAACTTCAGGATAATAGCGGATTAGGGACTTTAGAGATTGTATTAATTATTGCTGTATTAGTCGCAGTTGCACTCATTTTCAGATCACAACTGACGAATTTTGCTAACAGTCTAATTAACAAAGTGTTTGATTATTCTATCATCGATGGAATTTCATATTAATAAGGAATCACACATGAAAGATTTCATCAGAATTGAAACCGAAATAACAGAAATGCAGAAGAATCATCTTCTGCATTTGCAACAATCTGCCTTTGATTTTTGTAAAGAAATCATTACTTATTCTATTTCTGAAAATAAAGAACTCCTGCTATTCGAAACAGTTCCCGCTAAAAAATCATTGCTCAATTTTATAAATGAATATTGCTTTCCTGTTACCGAAGCAAAGAAATTCAAGTTTTGTCTAATGATTATGTATTTGCTTAGTAAAAACTTAATTACTCTAGAAGAGAATTTCTTAACTACTAATTTAACAATGCTTTTATCTACATTGATTTTTGTACCTAACACAACCTTACTCGAGAGTTTACTTTCAAAGAAAAGTATTACGTTGGATGAGACGACTGACTTTTCATGCCTACAATGGTTCATTTTACCTCAAGACTTAAAAATAAATTTATCTCTATTAACAGCTAATCAAGAATCTATTTGGGATTCATTTAGTCGTTTGGATCCTGCTCATCGAAATATTTACTCTCTTCACCAAAGCATGTTGCAAAAAGGAAATTTGAAAGAAGCAATGCACTTGCTCGAATCCCATCTAGCAGAATATGAACAAAAAAATTTGCAGAACGAGCCAAAGCATTCGGCTAAAACCAAGAGAACGAATAATCATTCCACTTTCAAAAATAAACTAGGACTTTTTGAAAAAATTAAGAACTTTAAATTTGACAACACTTTATACAAAGAGGTAAAAACTGTTCCTTTAAATCCGCAAGACGAATTATTTCGCTTAGCAATGATTTCTGAAGGGATTCCAGGGACAGACGAAGAAAATGAAGGAATTCGTGCGTTTATTTTGATTGATGAATTCCTAATAGGGCGTGATAAGTCAATTTGCGATTTGCATTTAGATGAAAAAACAATTGGAAGAATTCATACTAGAATTTCTCGGCATGGAGCTCATTATTTTATTGAAGATTTAGGGTCCGCAAACGGAACATATATGGACGGAAAAAAACTCAACAAACATCAAACGTATCTAATGCCAGACCATTGTCGCTTGAAGTTTGCTGAGTTTGCTTTTTATTTTACAATTGATTAATTATTTTGTACCGAATAATCGATCGCCTGCATCGCCCAATCCAGGAACAATATAAGCATGATCATTCAATCCTTCATCTTTTGAAGCACAGAAAATTGGTACATCAGGATGTTCTTTATGTAAGCTTTCAATTCCTTCAGGAGCAGCAATAATACACATAAATTTAATTGAGGTAATTCCTTTTTTCTTCAATTGATTTACCGCATCGATTGCAGAAACACCTGTTGCAAGCATTGGATCAAGTAAAATCACATCTCTTTTTTCAACGTCAGCAGGTAATTTGCAATAATATTCAACTGCTTCTAATGTTTCGGGATCACGATATAAGCCAATGTGCCCTACTCTAGCCATCGGAATTAAGTCGAGCATGCCGTCTACCATTCCTAGGCCAGCTCTCAAAATAGGTATTAATGCGATTTTTTTGCCAGCAATAGTTTTGCAGGTCGCTTTTCCGATTGGAGTTTCCACCTGACAATCTTCAAGAGGTAAATCGCGAGTTACTTCGTAAGCCATTAGTCTTGCTACTTCACGAACTAATTCACGAAACTCTTTTGTTGGGGTATTTTTGTCTCTCATTAAAGTAATCTTATGCTGAATTAACGGATGATCAAATATAAAAACGTTGTCCATATAATCCTCCTTTGAATTATCTTTCATTATTCTACCGAATTTGCCCTTTAGAAACAAGGAAACTTTCGCCTCATAATCATGAATAATCAGAAAAAGAATTTTCTCCTAAGAAAACTCGTACAAAGCCTTTTAGCATCGACTATTTTAAACTTTTCAACAAAAATGTTAATAATGTTAATAACTATGTGTATAACTATTCCTACAGTCTTTCAGAGATTCTAGACATTGAAAGGCTTTTAAATAAGGGATTTTATTTTATACGCAAAAAAGAACAAAAACAAACATATATTCAATTATGAGAAAAATGCTTTTGTATCAGCATTTTCAGAACATTATTAAAATCAATCGGGAAATCACTTGTCCTCGACTCGTGTACACCTGTTATAGTTGTCATGACAAGTTTTTTATTTTATTTTTTGTTAAATTTAAAATAGTGAAATAATGTACATTGCATTCCACCATTGTACAATTTTCTTCGTTTATCTGCTTTTCGCTCAATATTTGCTTCAAAATCATTATTGGACGTGATAAGAGATAATCTGATGCCTTTTTTTAGATTTGAGAATTCATCAAAACAAAGCTCTCTCATTTCATATTCCAATTCTTCTGCTTCTTTTTCATCTGCTAAGCGTTTGCCATACGGTGGATTTGTTGTCATTAATATGCGATCTGTACCAAGATGATTCACCAATTCCTCATATTGAATTTGCTTAATATCTTTTGTTTCAAATTGTATATATTCTTCAACGCCAGCTCTTTTTGCACATTTCTTTGCATACTCGATTGTATCTTCTGAGATATCAGAGCCAAAAATCCTCTTTTCTTCTTCCAAAGATAAAAAATTGTTAGGATTCTCAAACTCCGAAACGCGCTCTGGATGATACAGAAGCGAATTTAATTTCGCATATTCTCGTTGCCGGTCAAATGCTTCTTTCCCGATCAACTTGTATTTTTCCGCAATAAAATGACGTTTAATACCTGGAGCAGTATTGGTCGCCATAAGAGCTGCCTCGATTAAAAACGTTCCACTACCACAAAATGGATCAAAAAGAACTTCTTGATTTTTAATATTTCTTTGATACATCGAAATCATCAGAATTGCTGCAGCTAATGTCTCTTTGAGTGGTGCTTCATGTACCAAAGGACGATACCCTCGCTTATGAAGTCCATCACCTGATGTATCCATTCGCATACGAACCTCATCATTCACGATTGCAAATTGTATCCTGTTCGTCCCTTTCTTTACATTCTCAGGAACCTGTTTTTTGGGATATTTATATACAGAATTAAGCTTATCAATAATGGCTTTCTTGATTATTCTTTGGCAAGAAGGAACGCCATATAGTTTCGATTTTCGGCTATAACCCGTTACTTCAATAAAATATTTCTGATCAAGCCATTCATGCCACGGAAGGTCAAATGTTCGATCATAAAGTTGATCGAAGTCAACTGCATCAAATTCTGATAATCCTAGCAAAATTCTCTCTGATGTACGAATTTGAAAATTCAGCAATGCAATCGTATCTGGCATTACATCAGAAGCATCTAACTGTAAACAAATTTCTGCATCTTCTACTCGAATTTGCTTTTTCGAAAAACCTAAATCGATTAATTCTTGCGAGGTCACTGATTCCACACCAAATAAGGTTGGCAAATAAATTTTATCGAGCAATGTTTTCTCCAAACTATTAGCTAAATTTGCTAAACTTAGGCTTTTCTTTTCTTTCACGGCGATACGTATCATGGACAATAAATTTTTGATTTTCTTCGTCTAAACGATACCATGCCTGCTTAGCATACCAGTAACAATCCCATGTGCCTCCATTTTGAATTGAGGCATTTTCATCTTTTTCTTTGATTGTATAAGTAATGCAATCACCATTTTTTAGATAAACATTATGCGTCACAACTTTATAAATATTCCCCTCAGGTTGCAAATAAAAAGGGGCATCATTCTTAGTGTAACTTGAAAAATCATCACGTTCTTTAAGTTGCTTAATCGCATCATCGGCATCTAATTCAACAAGTTGTTTTACATAATCAAATAATTCCATAGAGCACCTACCTATTGTAATAGTTCTCATTTTAACATAGATTTTAAAGCAAAATTTATCTGTTATATTTTAGTTTGGTTAAAATCAAAAAAGCCCGAATGTTTTCGAGCTTTCTATTACTGGTACCCCCTGGGGGAATCGAACCCTCAACTAGCCCTTAGGAGGGGCTTGTTATATCCATTTAACTAAGGAGGCATATAGTTTTTCCTATCTTGCCAAACTATTTTACTATGATTTGTATATGTACGCTAGTCAACCACATCAGCATCATTATAAAGGGCCCGAACTAATTTCAAAGCTTCTAATCCTCCAAGTCCGTTAGCAAGCGGTGATTTTCCAGTTTCAATGCTTTTTAGCAGATCATACAGAATAGCAGTATGCGGATTACCCATTTGTTTCAGATAAGAAAAACCTAA
>CAYFSZ010000006.1:0-35506 GCA_964346085.1 uncultured Mageeibacillus sp.
TTCCGTCCCTCAGACAAATTCAACTCCATCCACCACAAAAAAAGGACTACCTCAAAACGAGGTAGTCCTCGATAAAACAAAATAACTAACAATAATTATAAATCTTCCAACACTGCAAAAATTAAATCGGTGATTTTACCAGCTGCAAGATTTCCCGCATCGATAACATGAATACCAGATTGTTCTTCGTCAAGAATACCAGCTGCCATGTTTGTAATCATAGAGATACCAAGAACCTTTATTCCACAGTGTGCGGCGGTTAAGGTTTCTGTGACAGTCGACATACCAACAGCATCTCCTCCAAGAACACGAATAGCTCTAATTTCAGCAGGCGTTTCAAAATTTGGACCAGGGCAGAAATAATATACTCCTTCATGCACGAAATCAGAATATCCTAATTCAACAACTTTTTGATGAGCTAATTTTAACAATGAAGGAGTGTAAATATAAGTACAATCAAAGAAACGAGGACCGAATTCATCCAAGTTTGGACCACGCATCGGACTATGACCGTTCAATTTGATATGATCGGAAATGAGCATAATATCGCCAACTTTATAGTCCATATTCACAGCGCCTGCGGCATTGGTCACGATTAGAGTTTCAACTCCCAGTAATTTCATGATGCGAACAGGTTGCGCTAATTCCTCAAATGAATAACCTTCATAATGATGAAATCTTCCAGAACAGAGCATAACTGGTTTTCCGGAGATTTTCCCAAAGATATATTCGCCTTTATGAGACGGTGCAGTTGATTGTAGTAAATTCGGAATGTCTTTGTAAGGAATGACAACTTTTTCCTCTACATTGTCTGCGATTGCTCCAAGTGCTGAACCCAAAATAATACCAACCTGAGGTTTTTCTTTAATCTTGTCTAAAATATAGTCGACGCTTTTTTGATAGAAATCTTTTGTGTATTTTTCCATTGTTTCCCCCTTCAAAGAATATTCGTTTATAATGAATTTATCGTAATGTTTATTATATCAAAAGAAGGATGTGACTCATATGAAAAACAAAGTTTTGAAAAAAATGATTGTGATGCTGCTAGTTACAATGATGATATTGAGCTTAACTTCTTGCTTTTCGATTATTAGATCGATACGAAAAGTTAGAGAGAGAGTAAACTCCGTTAGAACAAAACAAACGACTGTTGAGAATACACAAGAGATTACATCTGAAACTTCGTTAGGAATAGAAAAAACAAGAGATATTGCGACAACCGCTCAAATTGAAACAACAGCGGCACATACCCAAGAGCAAACAGAAACACAAACTGAAGAGCATACAGAAATTGAAACGAGCCAAGCAGTAGAAACTACTGAACCGATTGAGACCACACAAATATATAACGATGATGGATTGCTCAATGCAAAGGCATTTACAACGAACCGAATCATAGAAGAAGGACCACTTTATCCCAGACGAAAAGATTTTGATCCACAATTTATTAAGGATGCGCTTGAATATTTCCCCGAAGTAGCAGGGGGAAATGAATTTGATGAAAGCATTGAACATATTTTGAGAAAAAGAGATGTGCAGCAGCCATTTAGAATCAAGCGATTCAATGTGGGTGAAGATGATCAAGCTGTTCTTGATCAGATTTTCCCAGCGGTGGAGTTGCTAACAGGTTTGAATTTATCTTATACGGATTCAAGTCAAAGTGATATGGACATTCATATCGCGCCTTTGGATGATTTTGAGTCGATTTTTGGAAATAATTATGTTCCTGGAAATTGGGGATTTATTAGTTATTATTGGGATCCCAACGAGACGATTTACTATGCGCAAATGGCTGTTGCAAATGATGTGAATACAAGAGAAGAGATGAATCATTTGATTATCGAAGAATTTGTGCAGGGACTGGGCTTGCCGAATGATTCTTATCGCTATGAGGATAGTATTTTTCAACAAGAATGGACTAGAGTACAAGAGCCAAGCCCGATAGATTGGCTGCTGCTAGAATTTGTGTATCGACCTGAACTGAAATCGGGTATGCGTATTTCGCAATGTGTCGAAATCTTAGAAAATTTATATTTGGATTAATATGAAAAAAGAAAAATTAGAGATTATAGATTTAACTGATGAGGGAATGGGAATCGCCCGTACAAAAGACGGGAAAGTTGTTTTTGTTCCAAATACAGTGCCAGGTGATGTTGTTCACTGCGAAATAATTCCGTTTCGCAAGAATATTTGGCAAGCGGAGAACCTGGAAGTTATGGAAGTAGCTTCGAATCGTATTCAACCTCCTTGCCCATATTTCCAAAATGCACAGGGAGAACGCCTTTGTGGAGGGTGCCAAGTTCAGCAAGTTGATTATCAAACATTACTTTCCATTAAAGAAGAACAAGTTCGCCATAAATTGTCACGAATTGGGAATATAGATATCGAGCGAATTAACCTACAACCAATCATAGGAATGGAAAATCCATGGCATTATCGAAATCATATTCAGATTAAGGTCAATTTTGACAAAGAGACTAATACATTTCAAAAAGGATTTTTTCAGGATCATAGCCATGATATCGTGTCGCATGAAAATTGCTTAATTGCACATTCTGTAGAAGAAAAAATTTGGCAATTTGCTTTGCAATTCCTGGAGGCGAGTGGATTACAGGAAGATTTTCAGAATAATTGGCAGGAACTCATCATTCGTCATGGCCATCACACTGATGAACTGATGATTGCGTTCTTGTTGAAAGATGAATTCTTCAAACAACAAAATAGCGATTATTTACAAGAAAAATTTAATGACTTTTTTGAAAAAAGCAAAGTCGATTTGCAGCCTCTCAATCTGACAAGTGTTTGGCTCCTGAATCAAGAAAAAAGAAAAGATGATTTTTGTGTTTTTGGCAACCCGTATTTGACAGAAACATTGTTTGATAGAACATTTAGAATCATGCCAAGGGCGTTTTTTCAGGTAAATACCATACAAGCTGAGAAGATGTTCAGACAAGTTAAAGAGTTAGTTAAAACTACTTTAAATAAAGGAAATAAGAAAGCAAATTTATTCGATTTATACTGTGGATCAGGCACAATTGGACTACTGCTTGCAGAACAATTTACTGAAGTAAAAGGTGTCGAAATTTTTGCGGATTCCATCAAAACAGCAACTCAAAATGCAGAAATAAATGGCATTCATAACGCAAATTTCGAAGTAGGAAAAGCAGAATTGTGGCTACAAAATCAAGAAGTGAAAGAGGAGGACCTAATCATCGTTGATCCTCCTCGCAAAGGTCTGGACAAAAAACTCATCTCAACTTTACAAAACACCAAAGCACAAAATCTCATTTATATTTCATGCAATCCCGCAACACTCTCAAGAGACATCAACCTACTCAGCGAAAACTGGCAAGTCGAATTCGTTCAACCATTCGACTTATTCCCCTGGTCCATGCATGTCGAGTGCATAGCGTTGCTACAAAGAATGAAATTGTAAAAATCCTTCATTTTAAGCAGTTCTACAGACATTTTGTGTTTAACGAAGATGGTGATGGAAGTAGAAAAAAACTCTTGAAAAGTTATATTGACGTGAATGTTTGTATTGATATGGTGTGTGGAGACACGAATAATACTTTTAGAAAAGAGGATGAATGGTGAAATAAATTATTACAATTTCTTCTCTGGGTTTTCCATTAGTTGTTTTTATTTCCTTAGGGCTTTCTAAATCTGTGAAGAAAATTAGAGTCCATAATCTACGCCATTTGCACGCAACAATGTTAATTAATTCAGGATTAAATCTTGTTGCCATTAGTAGAAGACTCGGACATGATAAAGTATCTACTAACTTGAATTTATACGGTCATTCACAAAAGCAACACGTAGAAAAATTACTAATGTATATGGAATCTGTTGAAGAAAACGCAATTAACTAAGCAAATCCATTTTATTAATTCATATAATGGGATGAATGTGCTTTAGTTTTAGGTTAAGGCACACGATATCCTTATTATTTTTAGCAGGGGGAATGCCATACCCCTCTGCTAAATAAACTAATAACCGTTTATAAGAGCCCAAAAGGCTCTTTTTTAATATTAAAAATAGAAATGAGGAGAATGAAATGAAAATTGTAGCTATTGTGAATAACAAAGGCGGAGTAGGAAAAACAACAACAACAGTAAACTTAGCATATTCATTGAGTCAGTTAAAGAAAAGAGTATTAGTTGTTGATTTAGATCAACAGTCAAATACAACCCAATATCTAAATCAATATAACCTCAAACAACCTCAAATTGGAGATATCCTTTTTTATGATTTGGATATAGAAGACGTATTAGTTAATAGCGAATATGAAAACCTAGATTTAATACCTTGTAATGAGAAGTTTATTTCAGCAGGAGCGATTATCAGATCCGAAAGTTTGATGCCCCCGCAACTATATCTTAGAAGAAAATTAAATATCGAGTGGTTAAAAGAAAGATACGATTTTGTATTAATTGATTGCCCGCCCCAATTAGAAGAAATTACAGCTAATGCTTTAACTGTTGCAACAGATGTAATTGTTCCAATTAAAGCAGGAGAGTTTGCTCTTGAAGGATTTATGTCTGTTTTAGAAGCACTTAAGAAAATAAGAGTGAGCGGAGTGAGCAATAATGCACAATTATTAGGAGTTCTTCTAACTTCTTATGATTCCAGACTTCAGATATCGGAATATATTATGAAGCAATTATCTTATCTTGGAGAACCAACCTTTGTGACAAGGATTAGTCAATCAACCTTCGTTGAAAAATCAGTAGCGTACAAAAAACCAATTGGAGCAATATACGAAAATAACAAAGTAAATAAAGACTATTTGAATCTAGCAAATGAAATTATTGAGGTGACCAAATGAACTTTGAACCAAACGAAAGAATAAAAGACAGGCTCGCATTCGAAAAAGAAATAAAAAAACGACCCAACGTGACATATGTTAAGACATATGATGTTGAGCCAAATCCGAACAATCAGATTATCTATGAGGACTTTAAAGGCACAAAAGAGTTTCGCATGCTATGTGAATCTGTTGCAAGCGAAGGGATTTTACAGCCATTGTATGTTGTACCGCATCCACGGCAGTATTCGAAATATGTTTTAGTAGCAGGTCATAGAAGACTTGAAGCTGCCAAACAATGCGGAATTGAAGAAATTCCAGTCATCATTGGCAACATTGATAATTTAAGTGATGTTGATATCCAAATATCTTTAATTACAACAAATCTTCTTGTTAGAAATAGAAGTGCAGGAGAAAAAGCTAAGGAAGTCGAAAACCTAGAAGAGCTATTTAAAGAAAAGCGAAAACAAAATCCCGATGCTTTTAAAGGTATTAAATTAAGAACAATGTTAGCTGAAACCACTGGTATTTCCGAAAGAACAATTGCCGATTATCAACAAATTAACAAAAAACTTCCTGAAGAAGAAAAGGAAAAATTTCACGCAGGAGAAATACCTTTAACAGAAGCAATTGAAAAGGTAAAACCACCAATCAAAGAACAATCAAAACAACAACCTAAAAAAGAAAGTCATCAGTTTACTGATGAAGAATTAAAAGATTATTTTCAATTTTTAGAAGATTTATTTGATGAAGAAAAACAAATCGAAATAACAAAATATATTAAGTCCATTGTCATGAAAAGAAAGAGCTGAAAAGGCTCTTTTTTAATTTTATAAAAATTAAGGGGGATATCGTATGGCATTATATCTATTTGATGAACAGCCTATTGTCGCGAACAAAGTATTAGCAAGAGAAATAGGATTATATGAAGCACTCGTCTTGCAACAAATTAATTATTGGATCGAAATAAATAAAAAGACAGGTAAGAATTATTATGATGGTTATTACTGGACATATAACTCACTACGTGCATGGCACGAAAGTGACTTCGATTATTTATCACCTTCAAGTATTAAAAGAACCTTCGCTAATTTAGAGAATGAAGGATATTTACTTGTCGGAAACTACAACAAAGATCGACGAGATAAAACAAAATGGTACACCATCAATGAAGAAAAATTGAAACAATTGTACGAAGATATCGAAAGACGAAAAGCTGAAGCTGCCAAAAAGGCACTTGAAGAAGCTGAAAGAGAAGAAAATGAGAGAGTTGTTCAAGATGAACAAAAAGAAGAAATTAAAAATGTGCAAACAGAACAAAAAATAGGGCAAAAAGTAGTGTCCAACGCATTGGTTAATTTTGACCAATGCAATGGTGCATTTTCGACCAATGCATTAGTAAGTTCTGACCCAATGCAATGGTATGATTTGACCCAACCATTACCAGAGATTACAACAGAGATTACTACAGAGAATAATATCTATCCTTCTATCTATCCAAATAATGAATTTGAATTGGAAAGGAAGGACGGAATGAAAGAAAGAAAAATCATATCCATGACCGAAACGAAATATAGTGTTGTGCTAAATCAATTAAGAAAACAAGTTGGGTATGATGAACACATTGAGCTAGGTAACTATGACAAAGCGAAAAGGTATGATGAAATTCTGAGTATACTTGCTGATGTGTATTTGATTCCTGACGATGGACTTATTTTAATTAATCAAAACAAAATAGCAGTTGCAGAAGTAAAACAACGATTCAGTCAATTAAGAGAAGAACATATGGATTTTATTATTGGTCAATTACAAAATTACCAACATAAAATCCACAATGCGAGGGCATTCGTTTTAACGTTGGCGTTTAATGCCGTGACGATGATTGAGTCGCATTATTCTGCAATGGTCAAGAATTACTACAATAGTCTGGAATAAAACGAAGAAAGATAAAAAGTGTGAAGTTCTTCACACCGTGAAAAGGATAAGAGCTGAGAAGGCTCTTTTTTTATTTTAGAAAAGGAGATGAAAAATGGAGCAAGAAAAACAAGAAATTCTTTTTAATCAAGCAACAGAAATAGCACGTAAGGTTAATCAGGTTATTTATGATTTTGATCCGTATGAATATCAAGACACCGTTGGCTATCCAGAAGAAGACCGTGTTAATAACATCAGTGACATTGCTAAAAGTATTATTAACGGAGAAATGAGCGATATGCTTAAATTTCTGGGACATGTGATTGAATATGATGATTCATTTCTTGAATCAGTGGGGAAAATTATTAACGAGTTAGCTGCGTTTAATGCCGATCGAAAATTTGAAGTATATCAATCACAAAAAGAACAAAGCCTAGAAAAAGCATCTAAAGCACTAACGAAGAATGAGGATCAGAAAGAGAGATAGAAAATGGCTAAACTACAAAACAAAGGGTATAGAATACCCATAACTAAAATATTTTTGATTGTATTAGTTCTTGGTGTCATTGTAGCCGGTACGATAATGTCGATTACGCTTTTTGGAAAAAAAGAGCCTAATACTACTGAACCTGGCACAACAATTCCAGCAACAGACATTAACCATGCTCTTAATTTATTATCAGAAGTTGAGAGTAGAACGACTACATTAACAACAAAAAAAGAGATAATTCAAACAACAGTAGCAGAAAAAATCACGGAAGTTTTGTTTATCATTGATCAAGGCCAGTTTGTATTGGAAGAAAATAACAATGAAACTGTTGTGAAATTTGGAAACAAGGAAGTAGACTCTGAAAAAGTATCATTTAAGCTTGGCGAAATAACAATCGTATTTCCGACTGAAGAATTAGTTCTCGACTCTTCACAGAGCAAGACTTTTATCAATCTATTAGCAAAAAAATCTACGGATGTTAAGTTTTCAGATGAGTGGAACAATAAAATTTCTCTGTTAACTAAAAAATTAGAAGATATCGAACAGACACCAGAAGCAGATATGATTGAACTTCCTGATACGTATCCAGCTAACTTTGGCCATGAATTAATTCAAATTTTTGCGGTGGAGAGCAAAACTTTTAATACGGAAAAGGAAGCAGCAGATTATGCAAGAAAAGCTCTTTCAGATAAAGCGAAGTCGGATAACATATCAAGTTTCATTATAGCAGAAGGACTAACCGTATCAGACGAAATGAAGCACTTGATCTATTGGGTCAAATAAAGGAGTCCAATATGAACGGTATTTTTTATAAATGCGAAATTACAATTTTGGGTGATAAAGGAAAGAAAACGATTAGAATTCCTTGCTCCAAAGATAAACTTAACAACTCAATCGCAGAAATATCATCTTCTGGGAGATACAGGATAGTTAATTATAACCATGATCGATTAACAAATTATTTAGACCGAAAACTAGGGATGAATGTTAATTCACCGATCAATTTATACGCTCTAAATGAATTCTTGCAAAATCTATTAGAAAAAAATCTCTCGGTAGGGTATATCATGACAGAAGAACCAGTTGGTGTTACTGACTTGATTAATGCTGTTAGAGATTTGCCACAAATGAAGAAAAAACTATCAGAGATAAAAACAAGTGATGAACTTGTTCCTTTAATTAAAGCGAAACTAAATGAAGGGATAGTAAGTCTTTTATATTTTATGCATGATCTATCTCTCGAAAAGGTCGGAAGTTACTATTATATTGACAGTGGTCAACTGAATGAAGTAACATACGCAAATACATCAGAAATGGCTAATGAAGCTGTAGCATACATTGTTGACGATTTTGAGATTTACAATCAAAATTATGACTATATTAAGAGTCAAGAAGCCATTTCCCAAATAAGTAATCTGCATAATTTCCATGTTGCAAAAGAAAATAAAGAATGTACACATGATCGTTAGTTATAAAATTCAGTGATGGACTTTCAATATCCGAGAATTTACAATTCCGGATTCTTCTTTGAAGGGATAGCAAACTATTCCTTATTTATTTCAAAAAAAGAAAAGGTGAATTATGAATAATAATAGCAAGCGTATTCTTCAACGGTTAATATGTAGTTATGCCCAAGTAGCTGAAGAAGAGATTGAAAAAGCACTTAATACGATTAATATCTATGATCTATTAGATTACCCAGCAGACTATTTTGATGGGGTGACAGAAGAAATCCAAAATCGATTCAAAGAGGTGGCCTCTGTACTAAGAGGAGAACTCAATTTAAACCAAGATAATAGTGAATCGGTAGAGGCTGAGGAGCAAGAGCACTGAGAATGTCTTTTAAACAATCCTGTTTAAATTTCTGTTATAGACCTGTTCCCAGGAGCAGCAATAAAATGTAAATCCTTCTCGACATAACTTATTAATACCTGAAAGGAAACACGGAAAAAGAAACAATTGTTCTATCTGGGGTAAATCTGATATATTCATTTTAAATAGAATATCTTTATAATATTTAATTTAGAGGAGAAAACAAAATGAAAAACATAGTAACAGGAATTGTAGTAGGGATCATGGCGGTATCGACTGTCTCTTGCTCAGCTTGTAACGAGGAAACAACTTCTAAAACAGATAACAAAGAAACAGCGAGCGTGACAGTGTTAGAAAAGGAAGAAACATCTGTTGTCATTTCAGAAGTAGAAATAGAAACAGCAGAAGAAAGTAAAGAAGCGAAGGAAACCAAAAAGGATTCTAAAAAAGATGTTAAAGAAGAGGATAAAACTAAAGAAGATTCTGATAAGAAAAAAGAAAAAGCAGATACCGAAAAAGAAGGTCAAGAGACTTCTGATACGAAGGAAGCGGAAACAACCAAATCAGCAGATAAAACGGCTGAAACAACAAAGAAAGCAAACGAGAAGGCTCATCAAACGCAAAAAACCAATACGGCAACAACTAGACAGGCACAAAGAGTGGTCTCAACAATGGTTAGACAAACAACTCGACAAACCACACGTCAAACGAGCTATCAGCCAAAACAAACCACAAAACAAACATCAGCTCCAACTCAGCACATGCATAAATGGAAAGCTGTGTATAAAACGGTGAACATTCCTGAAAAAGGGCATTGGGAGAAGATATTAATAAGAGAAGCTAGAACCGAGAAATACCCGAATTATGATTATGTTGCATACATGTACTTCCCAGCAGACGGATATAAGGCTTACACACAAGACGAAGTCTATTTGCACGGTGAGTATTTGCTGGAGAATAATATGTCAGCTTCGTGGAGAACTGAATACGAAGAGGTGATTGTCTCTTATGATACTGTTAATTATCCAGCGGAATATGAGGACAAATATGTGATCGATCAAGCAGCCTCAACCCAGCAAGTCTTAGACTATTATGTTTGCACCAGTTGCGGTGCTAGGAAATAAATTGGTAGTGACTTCTATAAAATAACAATCTCTTAAAGCCTTTACATAGAAGGCTTTTTTTATGCCCCGAAAAAGTAAATATTCATTTCGCTTACACTAGCTGAAACGCTATGTAAATAGAGCAGAAACCAAACGAAAGAAGTCTTAGAAATAAGACTTCTTTTTGTTTAGAAGAAAATTTAGAAAATTCTCAAAATTTTAATTTTTCAAAAAGAAAGGAGCAATTTGAAAAAATTAAACATTCATACTAAATGTAACAACTAAAAATCTAAATGAAAAAGGAGAAGAAAATATGAAGGTTACATTCAAACAAAAAGTATTATCAATCTTTTTGGTGTTATTGACGATTCTTTCGGTCTTTCCAATGATGCCAAAACAAGACGTACAAGCGGCAGAAACTGAAACTATTAGCATTATTACAATAGATACTTATGCAGGCTCATCTAGCCAAGCAATTGGTTGGGCAAGTAGACAAGGGTGGTTAGCAAACGCTGCAATGAAGTTTTACAATCCCATTAAAGGATACGTTACGCAAGGTACTTTTGCTTCTGCTCACAACTTATTTACTCCAGTTGAAGGGGGCTCTTATTATTTAACTTCGTTTACGAATGAGCTTTTTAAAGATTCTTCTGGAAAATGGGTATACTGCTTCGATAAAGGAACACCAGCAGAAGGAACTAGGTATATTGGTGAAACGCTACCCTCTGGTTATAATCTCGTGAATGAAGATAAACTAATTGAGCTTGCATTAGTTGTCGAGGCATTGTTCCCAGATAGTACAGAGCTTTCTGTTTTAAAAGCAAATGTTTCTAAATTTATTAAACCTGCCTACCAATCAAAAGCAACAGCAATGTTTAATAGTGGAGACGGTAGCTTTGGTGCAGCAGTTATTATGCAAGCACTAGTCTGGAAAAAAGTGCATAACTTAGACTTTTGTTCATTAAATGACGGCAATTTGTACTATACCGGAGGAACATTTAGTGATCCGAAAACAGGAGCAACAGGGAGTTTTCCGCCAGCAACATATAGAAACTTAACTCCCATTTACGACATCATCAATTTTGATGCCTTATATAACTTTGGTTTAAGCATCATAGATGAAGGTGAAGAAAGTATTTGCTACAACGTAGAACTTAATTACCAAGAAAAAAAAGAATTTACAGGAAAAGTAGCAGAAACGATTACCATTGCCTACACAAGTAAAAAACTTCCAGAAGGTATTAAATATGAAAAAGTCGGTACCTCTGTATTCTTAACTTCAAATATTAACGAAAACAAAGACTTTGGTGAAATTAAAGCAGGCGGTATTGCTGGTACATTCTCATCGTCCGTGCCATATAACAAAGGCAAATCAGGACAGTTGATTGTAAAAACGCATGCAGTGAAAAATGTTTGTATTCGTGTCAAAGCGAACGCAACAGGTTCATTACAGCTTCAAAAAGTATCAGCAAAACCAGAATATACGAAAAATAACAGCAATTACAGCTTGGCTGGTGCAGAATATGGTGTGTATAAAGAAAGAAGTCTTTCAGGAGCAAGCAGAGTAGGAATCATCACCACAAAAGAAGATGGCTCAACAGATCCATTGCAAAACCTTGTAGCAGGTAGATACTATGTCTTCGAAACAAAAGCCTCTAAAGGATTTAAGAGAGACCCAAAAGTTTATACAGTAGAAGTTAAACCGGGAGAAACAACAATCTTTACTTCAACAGAAATCCCGTTAGATGACCCTATTGCGGTTGCGGTAGAAAAGATCGATAAAACAACCGGTGAACCAGTAGCGCAAGGCGGAGCAAGTTTAGCTTTAGCCCAGTTTACGTTCAAATTCTATGCAGGTAACTATGCAGAAGGTGTAGATCCAGCGAAAAATGGTGCTAAACCAGATAAAACATGGGTGTTAAGAACTGACGGAAATGGTAGAGTTCAATTTAACTATGCCAATAGATCTTTCACTTATGATGGACAATCTTATCCATATAAAGTCAGTGGTAGCGACTTTTACTTAACAACTACAGGAGTTCCAACCCTTCCACTCGGTACTGTTACCGTACAAGAAACAAAAGCCCCAGAAGGCTATGAACTTGATCCTACGGTTCATGTCCGTAAAATTGAACAAGGTACAGGCGAAAACGTCACTACCTACAACGTACCAAAAGTACCAAACCAAGTCGCATTAAACTATTTCAATATCAAGAAATACCTCAAAGAAACAGACGAATCTGAAGTAGCAAAACCAGAAGTAGGAGCAGTATTTACAGCGATTGCGAAAAAGTACGTTGAACAGTATGGTTCATTTGAAAATGCGTTAGCTCAAAAGGCAAACTTTGGCAAAAACGAATGGACAACAGTCACAACAGACAAAGACGGTTTTGGTACATCTGGCTTACTTGCGTATGGCGATTACATCGTGAAGCAAACAGGCGGACAAAGCGAAGCACATTTGTTAAAGGACGAATTAACCTTAACAATTGAAAGCAGCGACGATGATCCAGAACTCTTTGAAATCATCAACGTACAAAACAAATACCAAATCAAGATCATCAAAGTCGATGAAGAAACAGGCGAAAAGATTGTTTTAACAGGCGCAAGTTTCAAAATCAAAAACCTAGAAACTGGCGAATATGTCACACAAAAAGTTGGTTCAAAAGTTTATGATACATTCAAAACAACAGCCGAAAACAAAGGCGACATTCCAGCAGGTACATTCTATGTAGACGGAGAAGAACAAGGCACACTCGTTACACCGTTAAAATTAAACGCAGGAAAATACCAAGCAGAAGAAGTCAAAAGCCCAACAGGTTATTTAGTTTCCAAAAATCCGATTCCATTTACAGTTGCGAAAGAAGAAGCGACAAAAGGAGAAGGACAAGATAATGACGAATACATTGAAGTCATTGCAGAAAACAAACCACAATACGGCGAACTTGTTTTACATAAACAAGGCGAACAGTTCAAAGAATGGGTAGATGAATCAGTAACGCTGAAAGTACAAGCAGAAGGTATCACAGAAACAGTGACCAAAGAAGTACCAAGAGCAAACGAAACATTAACCATTGAAAGAACATGGACCGAAACAAAAGAAGTTGAAGAACTTGTTGAAGTTACGCCAGCAGTGATTGATGAAGAAACAGGCGAAGAACTAGAACCAGCCGTAGAAGAAATCATCAAGAAAACGATCGAAGAAGAACATATCGACATAGTGACTGTTTTAACCGATGAAAACGGTGCGTATGCAGGAGAAGTCGAAGAAAAAGGTTCTTACAGAGTAATCGATAAAAACGGCGAAGAAGTTGCTACATTAGTTGCTGAAGAAGGCAAGAAAGAAACAATAAGCGTTCAATTAGCCCCAGAAATAGTAGAAGAAGAAGTCAAACGTGAAGGCGAAGTATCTGACAAGGACTTCACTTACAAAAAAGCAGTCTTTGAAAACGGTTATTTAGCTGGAGCAGAATTTAGCTTAACCGCCAAAGAAGAAATCAAATCCTATGACGGTAAAACGGTTTTCTTTAAAGAAGGCGATAAACCGTTATTTGCACAACAAGACATCACAGTCGACGGCAAAGTCGTTTATAAGAAGGGCGAAGTCATTACTGTACCAAAATTAGACGAAGCAATCTTAGCTGATGAAACAATGGTCAAAGACACAGTCGTCACAGAAAATGGCGCTTTAACAATTAGCCGTATTCCATTAGGAAAATACGATTTAATGGAAACAAAAGCACCAGCAGGCTATATCAAAGACGAAACAATCAGAACATTTATCTTTACACCACAAGAACAAACAATCTTAGTGGACCTTAAAGACACTGGTATGATCGAAAACGAACGTCAAAAAATGAGTGCATTTGTTAGCAAAGAAGTGGTAGGACAAGAAAATTACGATTATATCGTGATCGGTATGTTCACCGCAGAAGAAATCTTAGGCTTAGCAAAAGATAGCTTAGTTGCAGTTTCCAATCCAGATCATAACGGAGCTTTATTAGTGAACGATTTACCAAAAGGCAAATACTACTTCAAAGAAATCTCCACCAAAGACGGATATGTGTTAAACGAAGATCAATTTGAACTTGTTTTAACACCAGACGAAGATGCACAAACCAAAGACAAGATCGAAAAGATCAAAGAACCAATCGTCAATAAACCAAAAACAAAAACGATCACAATCGTGAAACAAGACAAAGTAACAGGCAAAGCCTTAGCAAACGTTGAGTTTAGACTGTATCAGGTTCTAGCTGACGGAAGTAAGAAAGTGTTAACAAACACAGACGGTTCAGAAAAAGTATTTGTGACAGATGCAAACGGTAAGATCGTTGTTGAAAACTTAGCATTTGGCAATTACTTCTTAGAAGAAATCAAAGAAGCAGAAGGTTACATCAAAGACGAACAAGGCACAGACATTTCTGTTGCGGACGATAGCAAAGATGAAACCGTTGTGAAAAACGACCGTATTAGCCTTGCAATTAGCAAAATCGATGCCAAAACAGGTGCAAAAGTTGTTGGAGCAAAATTAAGATTAGTCGATCAAGACGGCAATGTTGTTTATCTTGACGAAAACGATTATGTGACAACAAAAGAAAATGGTAGACCAGCTGAATGGACCACAGACGGCACAGACTTTGTCGTACACGGTTTAAAAGCAGACGGACAATACTTTGTTGAAGAAGTAGAAGCTCCAGAAGGCTACCATAAAGCAGAAGAAAAAGTGAGCGTAGTCGTATCTCGTGTCAAAGGCTTACAGCTAAAAGAAGTACCAAATACGCCATTTGCTCCAGAAGGAAAAACAAAAGCATTTGCTGGTGACGGCATGAAAGAAACACACGCCACACCAAAAGTACCGTTAGCCGACATTCTTTATTACAAAGAATTAATTCCGGGTAGAGAATACAAAGCAAAAGCAGAACTCGTTTTAGTATCTGATCCAAGCAAAGTCATTGCAAAAGGAGAGATTACATTTATTCCTGAAACAATGAACGGCGAAGTGATTGTTCCATTTGGCGACGTAGACTTATCTGCACTTGCAGGAGAAACATTAGTTGTCTTTGAAAACGTCATCGACTTAGTGACAAAACGAGTAGTGATTAAAGAAGAACAGCCAGACAATCCTGAACAACAAGTCAAAGTTAAAGATCCAGAAGTCGGCACAACAGCCACATTCGATAATGGTAAAAAACAAGCTGATCCAATTAGCAAATTAACAGTGATTGATAAAGTCGAATACAAAGACTTAATCATTGGCGAAACCTACACGGTCAAAGGAAAACTCGTAGATAAGGAAGATCCTAGCATCGTGATTGCTGAAAACGAAGTGACATTTGTAGCGGAAACAGAAAACGGTACAGTTGAAATTCCATTCGTCTTTGACGGTACAGACTTAAAAGGCAAAGAATTAGTCGTGTTTGAGTATCTCTACTATGGTGAAGATTTAATCGGAAAACATGAAGATCCAGAAGATCCGGGTCAAACAGTTGAGGTTGAAAAACCAGAAGTGAAAACAACAGCAACAGCTAACGGATCGAAAGAAGTGACAGAAGGCAAATCCATTACGATTATTGACAGAGTAGAATACAAAAACTTAGTTGTTGGCGAAACATACACTGTTCAAGGCGTATTAATGGATAAAGCCACAAACAAACCATTACTTGTCAACGGTAAAGAAGTGAGAGCAGAAAAAACATTCGTCGCAGAAACAGCAGACGGATATGTTGATTTAGCGTTCACATTCGACGGCACAGGCATGGGCGGTAAAGACGTTGTTGTCTTTGAAAAATTATTATCTGCAAATGGCGAAGTCATTGCAGAACATGAGGACATTAACGATAAAGACCAAACTGTCACAATCAAACGTAAACCAGTAAAACCTGTTACCAACGATGAAAGAACAGATAAAAATGTTTACTTAGTCGGCGGTGTAGCAAGCGTTAGCTTAATGGCAGTAGCTCTTTTCTTCGCTTTCAGAAAAAAAGAAGAAACTGAAACAGTCAAAAAATAGAGTGACTATACACAGTAACTTTCATTTCTCCTAACTCTATTTTTAAAGAAGGGGTAACAAGTAGTTATCCCTTCTTCTTTTATCAAAACAAGAAAGGCAAACTACATGAAAACATTTAAAAAGGTGATCTTAATTCTAATCAGCCTAATATTATTAATCGTTGGTGGTTTATTTCTAACAAAATACAAGGAGCAGGCCCAAGACGAAAAGCAGGTGAAAGAAGAAGTGAAACAAAACAGCCTAATTGTTAATGAAATAGAACAGGAGATTAAAAAGCTAGACAAGGAGATAAAAGAGAATAACAAGAAAGTAAACTACAAACAAAAAGCAAATGAGCTTCTCGACAAATTAAACGAAGAAAACGGTACAGATAATATCATCGCCTACCTCGATACAGGCGAAGGCGGGATCAGGGAAGTGATCGGCTATCGAAGTGACAGCGATTATTTTGATAGAAAAAACATCAGAGGGGAATACGACTATAACGGTACAGTGTTTCTTTATAAAGAAAACAAGTCTCCGCTTGATGATTACACCAATTACTTTGCCCACAATGTCTATACTGGAGAACGTTTTCATAAACTCGCAAGATACGCCGAATATAAAGACAACCTTCAAACAGCCACCCTTTACACAAGGGAAGGCGTTTTAACGTACGAATTGGTACAAGTAGCTGTTGTTGATTCAGAGCTTTATGATGACTTCGTGACTTGGGAAAAAGAAGGGCTGCGAAGTTATTTTGAAGAAGCATCACAAATTGGAAAAGTTCTGCTTCTAAGTGAAACTTTTGAGAATAATCAAAAGTATATGGTACTCAATACTTGTTATGACGATTATGGAAATACCAAATCGGTCGGGATCTATAAACTCATTGAATTAAAACAATAATAAAAACGAAAGGACTCAAAAATATGAAAAAGATTGCTAATATTGCAACAATGCTCATGGCATTAATGGTGATTTTCTTTACAGGTGCAATGGCGAAAGCAGAACCAGTTCAAGTGGATAAAACACAGTTACAAGTAGCCGTTGATGAAGCCACAGCAATATTAAATGAAGAAGACCCAGAAACTCCTTATTATCCAGAACTGTTACAAGCAAAAAATAATGCACAAGCAGTTTTAGATAATGCAGAAGCAACGAAGGAACAAGTAGCTGAACAAACTTCGCTCTTAACAGAAGCAATAGCGACTTATAAAGCACAAAACCCAGTCATTGAAGTGAAAGAGGAAGCAAGAGAAGAAGCTATTCCTTTTAAAACGGAAACAATCGAAGATAATACATTAATGGCAGGCGAAGAAGTGATTGATCAAGAAGGAGAAGAAGGTACTTTAACAATCACAGAAAAAGTCACTTATGAAAACGGCGTGGAAACCGCAAGAGAAGAAATCTCTCGTGAAGTGACAAAAGAGCCAGTTAAACGAATAGTCCGTGTGGGTACTATGGTGGTAGAAGTAAAAACAGAAACAAAAGAACAAACAATTGCCTTTGAAACAATCACAGTAGAAGATAATACATTAATGGCAGGTACACAGGTTGTTGATACAGAAGGACAAGCTGGTACTGTTAAAATCACAGAAGAAGTCACATTTACAAATGGTGTTGAAACCGCTAGAAAAGAGATCTCTCGTGAAGTTTTGACCGCAAAAGTAGATAGAGTGATTCGTGTTGGTACATATCAGGTTAATTTCTCTGCATTAAATGATATTATTTCATACGCTGAAAAAATTGATTTAAGCATGTATTCTTTAGCAAGTGCAGAGAATCTACGTACTGCTTTATCTAATGCGTACACGATTAAAGGAACACATCTAGTAGCACAATCAGAAATTGATAGTGCAGCTGTAACGTTAAAGTACGCCATCAATAGTTTAAAATCATATGCGACAGCATATTTTGCACAAGCGGATATTAGTAAAGTATCTCCAAAATCAAGCGTTAATATTAGTGCTAAATTCACAAACGCTGGAACAGAAACAATTACGAACTTATTAGTAACTGATTCGATTGGTTTAAGCAGATCCTTAGGCCAAATCCTTCCGGGCGAAAGCAAAGTGTTTACACTAACCTATACAATGCCGTCAGATTTTAAGGGAGCAGAAAGTTATTCCATCTCTTCCACGGCAACAGCTATGTATGCTGATGGTACTTATACTGTGAAGGAATCTACACAAACATTTATCGTGACAAGTTTAAGTTCTGAAGAATTAGATAAAGAGCGTGACCAACAACTTGCACAAAACTTTGAAGAAGCAGAAGTTGCAAATAAGCATCAAATTGAATTGCCAACTACAGGAGAAGGCGGACAATACGCTTATTATGCAGTGATTCTTCTTACTTTTGCTGCAATGGCTTTCATTGAAAGAATGAGAAAAGTACAACAATAATTAACATTATCCACCAGTTTATCTGGTGGATAACTTAAATGGATAAGGAGTTAATATGGTAGCATTCTCAAAGATGCAAGCAGAGCAAAATCTTAATTGGATTAAAGAATATGCTGCATTAAAAACTCAAATTAATCTCGCTAAAGAAATGAGATTAAATTATATCAATACTTGCCTGTGCGATTTTGACATGGTTAATTCTTTACAAGGAGCAAACGTATCTTCTATTGCAAAGAGAACATTTACTAAATTGGAAGAAGAAGGTTTTTTCGTCCTTTTATTAATCAAAAATGAGATTCATAGCAAAGAGGATAAATATAATTGTTCTTTTGCTCATATTCGGTGGAGTGATTCGTTATCCTTTAAATTCCAATTACTAACCAAAAAAGAACCTTGGAAGAAAGATATTCCAGATATCTTTTATAAAGAATATGAAGTGAATATTAAAGAAGAAATCACAAAAGAACCAGTCGAACAAGAAGAAAATAATGATGTAAAGCCAGTTATAAGGCCAATCCCATTTAAACTTAGAGAAGCAAGAATTAAACTGGTTAGAAAACAGACAACCCAAAACAAGCAGAAAAAAGGACTTGTGAATATTTTTGATACGATGTAAAATAAAAAAGAACAAATGTTCTTTGTGAAAGGAGAAATGATGGAAAAATTTGGTTTAGAAAAATTAAAAGAAGATTTAGGTGTTAAGACAGATGAAGAGTTAATGGCGTTTATAGAAAATAATCCAGACCATCCTGTTGTCATTGAATTAAAAGCACTAGCGAGCTTTTTAGATCAGGAGTGATAAATGAGCATTTGTGAATATTTTAATTGTGACTCAATGGAATCCTTGCTTGATAAATTAATCAGCAAGGATTCTTCAGTTAAAGAACTCTCTGATTTTTTAGATAAAATGATCAAAGACAAAGCAATCAATAAAACAATCACATTAAACTCTCCCGATAGTTATTATGATTTCTTCCAAAAAGAAAAATGTCTAGCCTCAGGAGATGATGTATTAGTGTTATATACAAATATAAAGATTAATCTCGTCTATTATGAAACTGTTAAATTAAGTAAACTTAATCATAAAGATATTATGAAACGACTTTATGAACATAATGCTTCTAATGTTGTTTTTCAGTACAATGGTGATACTAAGTATGATGTTCGCAAAATTAATCAATTAGAACAGATTGAACATAATCTTAATAAGATAAATATTAATGTTCATGATCGCTTCTGCTGTACAAAAGGAAAATATTTACATTCAGAAAAGGGATATAAGGATTATCTAGTATCTGAAGAAACATTTAAAAACAATAAAAAGCGGAAAAGTTTTCATAAGATACAAAGAAAGAAAACGCAATTTTCAACATATAAAGACTATGACGAGATTATAGAAAAATATGTTACACGTGAAATAACTGGCCTTAATGCGATTAAAGATGAGGATAAAATTAAAGAGTTAATTAAACTATTGTCATCGCATCGAAATAAAGAATTAATGCACCTGATTAAGTACGATAACGACTATAATGTTACTCACATTAAAGAGCTATTTAAAGGAAACAGAGGTAATATCAAACTTAATATTGCGACATTGTTTTTGGAATTATATCAATATGATGCAAAAAACATCAGTCTAATTCATAATCATCCTTCAGGCGATTATGTACCATCTAATGATGATATATCTACTACAATTAAGATGAATGAAGTCTTGCAAGATTATGATTTTAATCTTTTAGAACACTATATATCAGCCAAAGGTGGCGTGTATTGTATCAGCGAAGATATTTCAGAATTAAGAGATAAAAAAGAGGGGATATCTTATTTAATTAAGAGGAAATATCGAGAACAACAAGTTCAGCAGTTTTTAAAAACGTATACTGAATATACCAATCACCAGTTTGGCAATCAAGATTCAGTCGATAGCTTACTGTTAGATTTTAGAAATAATTCTAAAAACATATCGAGTCTAGGACTTGCATATACAGAATATGAAAATGAAATCGACGGACATATTAATGAAGTGCAAACAGTCGTTGATTTATACCGAATGGAATATAAAGGATATTTTAATGATCAGTGTGTTGAAATTATTAAATTTGATAGCATTGATGAAATCGAAGATTTTGTGAAAAATTACGATTTTGAAAGTGGTGTCCAAGATGTATATGAAGCTGCAATAAACGGTCACCACCAAGAAAAAGAAAAAGGACACGAAGAACCAGAAAGATAAAAAGTGTGAAGTACTTCACACCATGAAAAGGATAAGAGCTGAGAAGGCTCTTTTTTATTTTAGAAAAGGAAAAAGCATATGAGTATATGTGAATATTTTAATTGCGAATCAATTAATGATTTAGTTGTAAAAATCAAACATAAAGATCCTTCTGTAAAGGAACTCATCTCTTTTATTGAGGCAAAAAAAAAAGAAAGCCAAAGAAGGGATGTTGATACAATCGATACCCCAGAAAAAGTGATTGATTTTTACCAAAAAGAAAAATGCTTAGCTATAGGCGATGATATGTTAGTCGTATATATTAATTCAGAACTGAAACCTGTATTTTATGAAACAATCAAAATAGAGAAAGAAATGGCTAAAAATATTGTTCCTAGAATATTGGAATACAATGTAGAGGGAATTATTACACAGCGTTGCAGTCCTATCACTAAGGTTCGTTCACCAGATAAAATTGATTTTGGAAAACTAAAAGATACCCTTGAAGAAATTGGAGTTATAACTTTAGATCAGTTCGTTTTATTGGATAGTAATAAGATAATGTCGCAAACAAAGAATAAAGAATATGTAATGAAAGGAGAGTCTATTTCTGCATCCTCGGTTAAGAAGGAATTTAAAATAGAATCACCCGGATTAATGAACCTTCTTAATTTTGAAACATTTAAAGACTATGACGAGATTATAGAAAAATATGTAGAAAAAGAAATTGTTGGATTAAACGCATTTAAAGATGAAGAAAAAATCAAAGAACTAATCAAATTATTGTCATCACATAAAAGTGCAGAATCTTTATATTATATTCGATATGACAATCGTCTAAATGTATCAGGAATCAAAGAATTATTTAAAGGCCAAAGGAATGAAGTTAGTATTGATATATTAACACTCATGAAAGAAATGTATGAAACAAAGGCAAAATATATGTCATTGTTTCATAATCATCCAGAATCAATTTCAGAACCATCTACGGCTGATATAGTGGCAACCAAAAGTATACGAGAACGTTTGATGAAGTATGATATAAATCTCCTAGAACATTATACCGTAGCTAGAGATGGTGTAAAGAATATCAGTGATATATACATATCTATGTCCGAAGCGAAATACCAACTAGCTTCAAACCTTGCTAAAAACGATAAGGAATTGCGATTAAAACCAAAAGCACACGAAGAACCAGAAAGATAAAAAAGTGTGAAGTACTTCACACCTAAAAAGGATAAGAGCTGAAAAGGCTTTTTTTTTTATTATCATAAAGAGAGGTGGATATGAAAAGACGAAACACAGTTAGTGTGCGACTAACTGAAGAAGAACTCGAGATTATTAATAAAAAAGTTAGTGATACTACATTATCAAGAGAAAGCTACATTCGACAGGTGGTACTAGGAAATGAAATTAAGCCAACTCCGCCAATTGAATATAATGAATTGAAAAGAGAACTATCTGCGATCGGAAATAACCTGAATCAGATTGCCAGAGTTGCAAATAGAACAGGATCTATCAATGAAGAAATGTACTGGCAGAATGTAGATAACCTAAATGCAATATATGCACGAATGCTGGATGAGTTTGAGTGATCTATTATGGCGGTAACGAAATTACAGGTAATTAAAAAGACAATCGCACATACCATTAATTACTGTATGAGCAAAGCAGAAAAAGGACTCATTGGGGGAGTAAATCTTAATCCTTATTTTGCGAAAAGAGAATTTGAAGAAACTTGGATAAGACATAATAAACATGAAGGAAGGAGAGGATATCACGCAGTCCAAAGTTTTAAACCCGGTGAAACCACCGCAGAAGTCGCACACCAAATAGGACTCGAATTAGCCGAAAAAGTATGGGGCAAAAGACACCAAGTTTTAGTTGTGACTCATACAGATAAAAAACATATTCATAATCATTTCGTGATTAATGCTGTTTCTTTCGTTGACGGCAAAAAACTTCATATTGCAGATAAGCAAATGAATAAATCGATGATTCCAGTTTCTGATGAACTGTGTAAAGAATATGGTCTTTCCGTAATAGAACAAGATAAGGCAGCTGCTCTTGAAAGAGAAAGATATGAAGATAAGGAAGGCTCTGTACCACATCAGCAACAAAAAGGCGATAATGGACAGTCGGTTAATTATGAAAAAAATAGTGAGAAAGATAATAAAAAGACTATCCATAAGGAAAGTTATCGCCATTACGGAGAATGGCTTGAAGACCATCCTGATGTTGATGTCAGATCAAGACTGAAATATGATTTAGACTATTATGCAAGTCAGACAAACCATATCCCTGATTTAATTCAAGCGATGGAAACGGCAGGCTATGAGTTTAAGCTAAATAGAGAGCATCCTTCGGTTAAACCGCCTTATGGACAAAGATATATTAGACTTCGAAGTCTAGGGCAAAAATATCTATTAGAAAATATTGTTGATCGCATAGGGAAACCTGAAATGTTATCCCTAAGTGTAAAACCAGAAAAGTTTGAATCTATATGGGTTATTTATCTTAAAAGAACAAAACCTAAGGGAACGCTCTTAAATCTTATTAAGCATTATCAGATATTACTTAACACGACAAATAAACCAATTATATATCCGTCTAAGCAAGCTACTGAGGCAGCTAAAAGACTACGTGCTTATGATAACGAAATCATGTATTTAAGAGTGAATAATATTGAATCAATCGAAGAATTAAATAACACTCTTCTTCACTTAAAAGAAGATAAAAAAAGTCTATTAAACCAAAGAAATAAACTCTACCGCACAAAAGATAAAATGCTGGGATATCAAACCAAACTAAAAGAAATTAATCAATTAATATTTTCGGTCAACGAAAATATAAAAATAGCTAATTCAATTAATCAAGATTTTAAGGATCTACGGTTAGATGAATTAAGCAAAGAAACAAAAGAAAACGAAAAAGAATTACCAAAAGAAGAAAGGAGAGAAAGATGAATCAACCAGAAGATGTCATCATGGGTATTGTCAACGGAATTATATTTAAAGGGGGTGAAGCCGCAATACAGCTTGCAGGCAAAGGAACATTTTATTTATCTAAAAATATGTTAGCCTTTGCCATCGCTGCTGCCAAAGGGATTAAAAGAAGACACGGTAGAACAGGTCTTGTTAATTTGGAAAAGAAATATCCAAAGATTAATGTTCTATCTGTGGACAAGAATAAGCTATCTCAACTCGAAGCCGAAGCTAAAAAATATAATGTGCTTTATTCCGTTATTGAAAACAAGCAAACTAAAGATGTAGATGTCTTTTTCCCAGAAAATGACGCTCCTAAAATTGAACGCATTGCAAAGAGGCTAGAGATCACAAATCTATTAACTGGATTAAATCAATTTCAGCTTACACCAGCTAATCAACCTCAAAACAATCGAGAGGAAGTACAAAACAATCCTCAATTCAATTTATTGGTAGAAACTAAAGATGAACAAGGCAATAAAGTTCCTCTACAGTTTAACTTAGATAGCTATTTAGAAGCCGAAACAGAAAAGATATTAGATGAATATGAATATCGAGACGTACAAGGAAACAACATGCCTCTATCTGAAGCAGATTTATCTGTTGATTTAGTTTCATTCGACTATAAGAACGAATTAGAGCAAGAAGAAATGATGAGTATTGTTGATACACTTCCAGAAGAACAAAGCACCGAAATTAAAGAGCTAATAGAAGAACAGGATAAAAACGAAATTAAAGACGAAGAAAAACCAGCAACAAAAGCAGAAGCTGAGAAAGATACATATAGTATTGACTCAGCATTAGCAAGTACAAAAGAAGAACCAAGCCAGAACACAAAACCTAAAGGAATTGAAAAAGCATTAAAAGAAGCTGAAACGGTGTTGCGGCTGCATGGGAAGGCAGAAGTAGATAAGTCCATCCCTAAAGTCCAAGAATTAACGAAATAGTAGAAAGAGGTCATTATGAATATAAGAGAAGTAAAAGAATATCTTAAAAATTGTTCTCACGAATGTAAATGGGAGTTAATAGAGAAAGATGATGAATATCTCATCCTTGATATAGAAAACCAAGAAATCATCTTAGCTATGGATCGCAATTTAAACCACGTAAAATTTACTAGCTGGATATATTCATTAGAGGAACTAAAGCATCTAAATTTCATCTTAAAACAAATATTAGCTGAATAAAAATATGAATATATATTTAGAAAGGAGATCATATGGCTCAATACAAAAAGAAAACACAGGAAGAGCAAAAGAAAGAAATGACTGAGTTAATGAATCAATTAAATGAACAAGTTGACTCATTTATATTTGAACCTGAAAAAATAATGGAATTTCTTTCATTTTCTAGCAGATTTAGAAAATATTCATTTAAAAACCGAGCCTTGATACATGGCCAAGATCCAAGAGCTATATTTGTTGCTTCGTTTAAAAGATGGCAGGAGTTAAAACATCCTGTCAACAAAGGCGAAAAATCAATTAAAATATTTGCTCCTGTGAATGTTGCCTATTATCGTGACCAAAACGGAGAAGTAAAAAGGCTTTATAAAAATGATAAAGAAGCACTGGCGTTAATCAAAAAACATAATCTTGAAATATTAAATGCAACCTACTTCAAATTAGTACCTGTGTTTTCTAATAACCAAGTACAACTCGATATAGAGGATTATCCAAAACTCTTAAAAGAAAGTATTATACTAACCACAAAACAAGATACATCGCTAGTTTATAAAGGTCTGTTAAGTTTTGCTGAAAAAAACAAAATACCAATTAACTATCAAAAACTAAATGGCTTAACAGGTGGTTATTATAGCCACCAAACGAAAGATATCACAATCAGAAGTGATATTAATGGTCTCTCAAAAGTAAATATCTTAGCTCATGAATTAGCACATGCAATTATGCACGACAAAAATCATGGAACTCTTATAAAAGAAGACTATAAGCTAACAGAAGAGATTAAAGAAGTGCAAGCAGAAGCAGTAGCTACCCTTCTAACAGGATATTACACGAAAGAATTTAAAGAAGGTCAATTGCATTATATTAGAGAATATGCAAAAGAAATGTCTGCGGAAGAAAGAATTGGTTATATCGAAGCAATTACAGATACAGCTTTATCAATGATTGAGGAAGTAGATAACACGATTCTAAAACACCAAGAAAAAGAAAAAGGACACGAAGAACCAGAAAGATAAAAAAGTGTGAAGTACTTCACACCTAGTGAAATGACAAGAGCTAAAAAGGCTCTTTTTTTATGTCTAAAAGAAAGGACTATATTATGGGTTTACAATTTAATTATGAAAGCAAGTCGTCAGAAATGAAAAAGGAAAGTTATGCTGACCGAGTGAAGAGAGAAAAAGAAGAATATAATCAGTTTATTGCTAATGGTGTAAACGCCGCAAAAGAATCTAAAACAGCAACAAGGCTATTACAATTAATAGCTAGAATGCCAAAACTATCTGCCAATAATATTCTGGCAATATATGCACAATATCCAGAAGCAACAGAACTTAAATCCTATCAAGAATGGATGAATGAAGGGTATCATGTTCGCAAAAACCAAAAAGCAATTAGTGTGATAAGGCATAACGGATCATATATCAATAAGGATGGACAAGAAAAGCAATCGTATGTCGTAGATAAACTATTTGATGTATCGCAGACGAACGCAAAGAACATTCAAAAATCACAAACGTACGATCATCAGAGTGTATTCTATGGTCTAGCGTATATGATTAATCCAATTCAAATTGCGATAGACAAGGACTTAAACTCAGAAACGCCGATGAGATATGATCAAGAACAAAATCTTGTCATATGCCCACCGGGGAAAACGTTAGAAGCCTTAACTACAGGAACACTAGATATGGCATATCAGCTTTTGTACAAGGTGGAAAATCAGCAAGACGAATTAATAAGAGATTGTTCGAAATATGTTACTGCTATTCAATTAGGTCTTCCCACACAAATGCCAAGCCAATTGGAGAGTTTTATTGAAAAAGTAGAATTAGAAGAACTGAAAGATTTTATTTCTTCCGTGCAAACAGAAACCAGCAAGTTTCAACAAGGCCTTGAAATAAGTTATGGCGAATATGAAAAAGCATTAAAAAACCAAGATAAAGAAACTTATGAACCAGAAAAGTGATAAGAACATTACCCTGATAGTTGTATTTGCTATTGTTATATTCTTTTTATATGAATGGCTATTTCTTCACCTATACTGGTTTATTAAAGGACACACCGTTATTGAAGCATTCTTTCAAAAAGACTTTCCAGATTTGTTGTCGATTCCGCAATATGATTCGAAATCAGTTCTGTTGGGAGCTGTCACTTATATATTAGGGGTTGGTGCAATTAAAGCACTGACTCCTAATACCAGACTAGAAGATGCATATGGATCAGCTAGTTTTGGTAGTATTCGTAGTCTTAGAAGAAAGTACGAGCAAAAGAATAGACCTAACGAATACCGCATACGTAATAGCGATAATATTTTATTAAGCAAACATATGCGAATGGGAATTGATGGATACAAAACACAACGAAATACAAATAACTTAGTCGTTGCGGCTTCTGGTGCTGGTAAAACAAGATCCTTTGCAATCCCAAATATGATGCAAATGTGTAGTTCCTATGTTGTCTTAGATCCTAAGGGAGAGATATACGAGATGACAAGCGATATGATGAAAGCGAATGATTACAAAGTCAAACTACTCGACCTTGTCAATCTGAAAGACTCAATGTGTTATAATCCATTCTTTTATGTGAGAAGTGAACAGGATGTCTTAACAGTTATTAACAACTATGTTTCTGCGACTGATCCAGAAGATAAAAAATCGAATGATCCGTTTTGGGAAAAAGCAGAAGTGATGATGCTTTATGCAATCTCATTTCTTGTCTTCGAAATCGGAGAAGAACACGAAAAAAATATGAATACTGTTATTAAGCTAGTTGGTAAGGTTGAAGTTCTTGAAAACGAGGTATTAGGTGATGCGTATGCTTCTGAACTCGACTATGTCTTTCATAAAGTCCATGCAGAAAATCCTGATTCATTAGCCTATAAATATTTTAGAGATTTTAGAGAATTAGCTCCTGATAAAACAGCAAGAACTATTTTATTAACAATCGCGGTTAGGCTATCACCTTTTAACATTCCTGAAATTAAAAGAATTGTCAGTAAAGATGAAATGGATATAGCCGAACTAGGAATGAGAAAACAAGTCTTGTACTTAAAAATTCCAGACGGCAATCCAACTTTCTACTTCCTCGTATCGATGATGTACTATCAACTATTTCAGGAACTATATTATCAATCAGACTATGTGTTAAAGAAAAGGCTTCCAAACCATGTTCACGTCATCATGGATGAATTTGCAAACATTAAAGTACCAGATAATATGCTAGAAATATTAGGTGCTTGTAGGTCGAGAAACATTGGTGTTTCTGTGATTGTTCAAAGTCTTAGCCAATTAATGGATAAATTCAAAAAGAACAACGGATGGCAAACAGCGATAGCCAATTGTGATCAGTTTGTATTTTTAGGCGGCCATGACGATAAAACTTGTGAATATATTTCCAAGAGATTAGGTAAAGCTACTGTAAATACAAGAACAACTTCGACAACGAGATCAAAGCAAGGATCTTCATCTAGAAATTTTCAGCAGGTCGCAAGAGACCTAATGACAATGGACGAAGTGCAATCTCTGGATCGAGGAAAAAGTATTGTATTTATAGCAGGAGAAAAAGGAGTGATCGATTCTAAATATGATTTAACAAAACATCCAAGATATAAAGAATTAAATACTTAATCTAAAAAAAGTGTGAAGGACTTCACACCAGAAAATGACAAGAGCTGAAAAGGCTCTTTTTTATTGTCTAACAGAAAGGAAATAATCATGGATATGACATATGTCTTAGTTAGTTATTGTAGAAAATTATATGTATTTAGGGGTATTAGGGGTCACCCTAAAATAAGAAAATTGCATTATGCAGTCATAATGCGTTGCTTGCCATTATATTAACAAACAAAAAGTGTGAAGGACTTCACACCAGAAAAATGACAAGAGCCGAAAAGGCTCTTTTTTATTGTCTAAAAGAAAGGAAATTATTATGAACAAATTATTATACAAAGTATTGATGGATCCAACTGCTGCAGCTGGCGGAGAAACATCTAACGATGCAACTTCTGCCGTTAATAATCTAAGAACATTTTTAGAAACGATTATTTCAACAGCAGGTGCTATTGTTGCTCTTTATGGGGTAGTTCAAATAGGACTATCTATCTCATCGCAAGACCATACGCAGAGAGCGACAGGCATATTCGCTTTGGTAGGGGGATTATTAATTGCTTTTGCACCTTCTATTTTAAGTTCTTTAGGAATATAGCGAAGGTATAGAAGAAAGGGGGTGATGTATTGGATAATATTATCATTGATTTATTGAATAGCTCGATTGAGTTCTTAGAAATGATTTTTTCAAATCTGATTACATACGTTTCGCAGTCAGATATCTATTTTTCGAATGCGAGTCCTATATGGATGAATATTATGAACCTCGTCTCAGGAACAGCATTTGGATTAGTCGTTGTATTTACGTATATCAATATCATTCAAACATCAATCCACTATAAAGAAAATAGAAGGCTCGAGCCTTGGGTTGAACCATTTCTAAGGTTTGCAATAGCCGTTGGTATTGTCGTTAGCTCACCGCTACTAATTCAATATATAGCTAGTATAGGAGCAGAGCTAACTCAAAAGGTAACATCAGGAGCGGCTTTGTCAGGTAATTTAAGCCTTGCAAAATATGTAATTAATTCATGGGTTACTAATTCACCTTTTGGAAAGCAATGGATGATGAACATTGGGATAATGATTGTATTATTAATCGTATATGTCTTAATCCTAGCTTTAGGTATACTCATCTGTGTAGCTGTTTTAACAAGGCAGTTTAAATTGATGATTTATGCCGCCATATCTCCAATTGCCATTTCAGCTCTTGCAGCTGAACAGTGGCAACAAGGGGCGATTAACTTCTTAAAGAAATTTACTGCACTGGCTCTTCAAGGATTCGTTATTATCGTCATTATTGTCCTATATTCTCATATGCCAAATTTAGTTAATTTAGAGGAGTATTCACATACAGTCTCATACGAGCAATTGGCACGTGAATTGACAAAAGGAGAATACGATAATATGCGAAAAGGCCAACAAAGATCTTTGATCCGAAAAATTGAAAATCTTGCAGAAGGAGAAACAGACTATATGGAACTTTTAGTTCATCTTGATGGCTATGTAGATAAAGATGAAATTATAGAATTACGTAATAAACTTAGAGAAGTCGAAGAGGCTGGAACTGATGTATATAACGATGGCTCTATTCCTTTTGATAAAGGATTAATAACTATTGCCGTTGACGTGGCGATGTTAATTGTTTTGGCAGCTATCTTAAAACAGTCAGAGCAAATTTCTAATGATTTATTAGGTGTAGGGGGTTAGCGATGGAAATTAAAATCCCAAAAGAAATTAAATCTTTTACGGAAAATGTTGTTGGAACTTTTACGTTAAGGCAGCTAATAGCAGTTTCTATATCAATGGTATTAGCAGTGGTTATATTTGTCTATATTCCATATTCTCAAATTGTTAAGGTTATCATAGGCGTTACTTTAATAGTGCCCTTTATGCTTTTTGGATTCTATGAGTATAACGGTATGAAGGCAGAAGAATTGCTTGTTGTCATTTTCAACCACATTTTTTCAAATAAACAATTGAAATGTAGACCAAATTCATTATATGAATTTATCATCTTAGAAAGGAATAATAATGCTACGAACTCTAAAAATGATGAGAACAAACACAAAAAACTATCTCAAAATTCCTAAAAATATACAAAATATAATTCCGTTTGAAATTATATACGAAGACGGAATTGCGAGATCTGGAAATATGTTTTCGAAAACATATGTGTTTCAGGATATCAATTATGCGGTAGCTTCCAATGAAGAAAAAGAAGCTATCTTTTTAAGCTATTCTGAATTACTAAATTCTATCGATTCGCAAGCGTTTACGCAGATTACAATTAATAATGAGAATATTAATATTGCTGATTACGAAAAAGAACTATTAATTAATAAAAAAGAAGATACTCTTAATTCTTTTAGAGAAGAATATAATAGTATGCTTAAAAATAAGACGGTCGAAAGTAATAACTTACAGCAAGAAAAATATATCACTTTATCTACTGATAAAAAGTCTTATGAAGAAGCACAGGTTTACTTTCAGCGTCTACATGGCACAATGAATGAAAATCTACAAAAAATGGGATCTTCTTTACAGCCTTTAGATGCCTCTAAAAGATTACGGATTTATCACGATTTCTTTAGACCAAATGATTTGGGATATTATCTCGTAGATCTTCCAGATATGGCTAAAAGAGGACATCATGTTAAAGATTATTTGTTGCCTTCTAATATGAAGTTAAAAGCTGATTGCTTTGAATGTGATGGGAAATTTAGTAGAGTTCTCTTTGTCAAAGATTTTGCAACGTACATTAAAGATGATTTCATTGCTGAATTATCTGAATTGCCGTTTAATCTTACTTTGACCATTTCTATGTTTTTAATTCCAACGCATGAAGCCATTAAAGAAGTTGAAAAAAGGCTTCTTGGTATTGAGGCTAATATTCATAAGTTTTTACAAAAACAATCAAGGCAAGATAATCTGTCAGGATCTATTCCTTATAATATGTCCATGCAGAAAAAAGAAGCACAAGAGTTTCTTAATGATCTTGTCTCAAGGGATCAAAGAATGATCGTTGCGACGATATCAATTGTTCATACGGCTAATTCTCTAAAAGAACTAAATGAACAAACAGAAGAGATTGAAATGACGGCCAGAAAGAATATGTGCCAAACAGGGATATTGAGATGGGAACAAATACAAGGACTTCAAACGACACTTCCGTTCGGTATTCATAATATTCATTCAACAAGAACACTAACAACGGAATCAGTTGCCGTTTTTATGCCATTCCAGACACAGAATATTTTTCATAAAGATGGAATATATTATGGCCAGAATATTGTTTCTAAAAAGCCTATTATTGCGAATAGAGCTATGCTTCAAAACGGAAACTCTTTTATATTAGGAGTTCCGGGATCTGGTAAATCTTTCTTTGCTAAAAGAGAAATTGTTAATACGATTCTTGCAACAGATTATGACGTCCTTATCGTTGACCCCGAAAGAGAATACGGTAAACTTGTTGAAGCTTTAGGCGGAGAAAATTTTATTATCTCTGCAAAATCTAATACACATATTAATCCGTTAGATCTGTCTTATGATCCAGAACTGATTAATCCTTTATCGGATAAATCTGAATTTGTTATGTCTCTCTTTGAACAATTAATGGTTGACTATGGATTAGGAGCAACAGAAAAAACAATACTAGATCGCTGTATTAAGATTATTTATAAAACATTCTTAAAGAAAAAGAACGTGAAAGCACCAACTCTTGTTGATCTTTATAGGGCGTTAATGGAACAAAAAGAACCAGAAGCTGAAAATTTAGCATTGGCCTTAGAACTATTTGTAACAGGGTCGCTTAATACCTTTGCGTTTGATACCAACATTGATTCTAATAACAGACTAATTTGTTTTGATATTTTAGACTTAGGTAGTCAGCTTAAGGCTGTCGGGATGTTAGTTGTTTTGGACAATATCTTAAACAGGGTCATTAACAATAGAAACAAGGGGAGAAAAACGTTAATTATTATTGATGAAATATACCTTTTGTTCGTGCAAGAATATGCTTCTAATTTCTTATATACATTATGGAAGAGGATTAGAAAATATCACGGATATGCCGTTGGTATAACGCAGAACGTAGATGACTTGCTACAAAGTAGTACAGCTAGATCAATGTTATCTAATTCAGAGTTTTTGATACTATTAAATCAAGCTCCACCAGACAGGATTCAAATTGCGAAGCTACTTAATATATCTGATCTCCAAATGAACTATGTTAATAATGCACCAACAGGCGAAGGACTAATTAAAATAGGAAATGCCATTATTCCGTTCATGGATAAATTTCCTTCAGACACCAAATTATATCAATTAATGACAACAAAACCGGGAGAAGCATGAAAGACGATAATACACTAGATAAAAATAGTGCTGAATTAAATAATGAAGTAAAAGAAGAAATAAAAGAAAACGAAAAAGACTATTCAGAAGAAAATCTGGATAGTCTTTCTTTAGATGCCGTAAAAAAGAAAAAAGATACGGCTAAATCAAAAAAGAAGATAATTGAAGAAATCGAAGCAATTAAAAAGAAAAAGGCTGAAAACGAAGCCAAAATAATGTTAGGAATAGACTCATATTTTTCTGTTTTTGCTAATGAGGAAAAAGAAAAGGAAACAACAAAAGACCTAAAGGAAGAACTTGTAGATGAATCTGTTAATCCTTTAATTGAAGCTGAATCTATATCTAAAAAAAGTCAGCGGGGCAATGCTGAAAATGAGATAAGCAAAACAATCTCACAAATAAAAAAAGATCGACAAGAGAGAATTAATAATGAATTAACGGTCGATTATAATAAAGAATTCTCCTATGACCACGATGTTAAAGATTCTATTGACTCTGCTCATGAGATAAGAGAAAAACAACGTGTAACAAGAAAAGAACATAACGCTTCTGATGTAATAATAGAAGACTCTAGTGAAAAGGATAATTATTGTGAACCTTCAAACAATCCAAATAAAAGCGATGTTCAAACTAATCGTTATAATAATAACAATAATAGTGAAATAAATAGAAATACACAAAATTCACATAATAAGATTCATTCTAAACAAAATAATGCTGTTGTAATTAAGAGCAAAAGTGCTGCTCTTCAAGTAGACCAGAAGGAAACTCCAACACGAATCAAAACAAAAACAAAATATAAAATAGTAGATAAGAAAAAAAGGGAAATACCAGAAAAAAATAAAATATCAAAGAGTTATCTTATTCGAAAGAAAAAGTTAAAGGATAAACAACGACAAAAGAAACAACAGCAATCTCGTCAATCAGAGAAAAAGCAAACCAACAAAAATGATAAGAAAGATAATAAAAGACAAAACAACCACAAGGAAAAAGGTAAGCTGAAAAAAGCATCAAATCCAATTTTAAGGAATGCTAAAAAGCCTATTAGTATAGGAAATAAAGGTATTAAAACCTTTAATGATTCATCACAAGTCACAAACTCACAAGAGGCAATTGATCAGGCAACTCAACCAGCTAAAAAAACAGTGAAGGCTGTTGCGAAGGTTTCTTTCAATACAGGCAAAAAAATTATTACAACAGTACTAAAAAATATTATTAAAGGACTTATAAAAATACTTGGAAAAATTGCTGCCGTTCTCGGGCCAGTCGGAATTGCTGTAGTTGTAATTTCTCTAATCCTTACAGTTGGAATTAATTCTGTATTTATTAGTATTAGACCATCTCTAGCACTGCAAGACGTATTAGATGAAAATATGTCAATTGAGGAGTTGCTTCAAGATGAAGATTTTAGGTTCATCAGAACATTAGCGGAAAACCACAAAAAACAAATACAAGAACTAGAGAAGAATATAAGCCATAATAGCCTTATTCTTCCTACAGGTTATGGCATTCCAGAATTAGACAAACTCTATTTCTATGCAATGTACGATGGAACAACTGACTTTCAAACAGCCTTAGCAAGGATATATGAAGAATCGGTTCGGATTGAAACTTCAACAACAAGCAGTGAAGAAAATTTTAAAACGCTAACGATCAAAACAGAAGTAGATCTTCCAGATATGGACGTTGCGATGATTCCTCTGTATGAAGAAAATATAAATGAATATAAAGAAATTATATATAAAGTGGCAGGTATTAAACCAGAAAGTAATAGGCCAGTGCTTGCAGGAAGTGTTGAAGCTACCGTGTGGTTTTTCTTGCTAGAAAATGGATTCACAAAAGAAGCTATTGCAGGGATTATGGGAAATCTTTATGCAGAGTCAGGATTTAATATTTCGGCAATAGAACAAACAGCATCAAATCCGGGAGAAGGCATAGGACTTGTTCAATGGAGTTTTGGACGAAAAGCAGAACTCATTAGTTTTGCTGAAAAACAGAATAAGCAATGGAATGATTTAACAGTTCAATTAGAATTTCTTCTATATGAAATGAATCATTCACAAGCATATCGATTTAACGTCCTAAATCTTCCATATCCTGCTCCTTATAATGTGCATGGGTTAGATGGTGGAATTAACGAATTTAAGAACCTAAAGGATATTAAAAAGGCAACACAAGTTTTCTGTTGGAACTTTGAAACACCAATGTTTAGTTTATATCATTATTCTGTCAGAGAAACAAAAGCCTTTGAATACTATAATCAGTTTAAAGACTATGACTCGAGGGCAGATTATAGTGGATCATTTGGAGATGAAGACTTTGCTGCTCTAATTGCTGAAGCTGAAAAACATTTAGGTAAACCATATGTATTTGGTGCAAATGGGCCAAATGCATTTGATTGTTCTTCGTTCGTATGCTGGTCATTCACTCACTCAGGTGTGCTTAATATGCCTAGAACAACAGCTCAAGCAATATATGTCAATTACTGTACACCTATCTCAGCAGCAGAAGCTAGAGCAGGGGATTTGGTATTCTTTACGAGAACATATCCAACATCAGATCCTATTACACATATTGGTATTTATGTAGGAGATAATAAGATGATCCACGCAGGTTCACCGATAGAGTATACGGATTTATCT
>CAYFSZ010000007.1:0-15854 GCA_964346085.1 uncultured Mageeibacillus sp.
AAGTAGTGACAATTAACCAAAAACGTCAGATTGTCACGACAAGCACACAAGTCACTGGTTCAAACTAAATATAAAAAGAAGCTGCCACTCGTGACAGCTTCTGATGAAAAACATTTAAACGAAGATACAAATTACAATAACAAAGCAATCAACACTGAACCAGCAATGATGGATCCGATTTGACCGGAAACATTCGCGCTAATTGCAGGCATTAAAATAAAATTAGTTGGATCTTCTTTGACTGCCATTTTTTGAATAACTCTTGCTGACATTGGGAAAGCAGAGATACCGCAAGCCCCAATCATCGGATTGAGTTTTTCTTTCAAGAAAAGATTCAATAATTTCGCTAATAAAACACCGCCGACAGTATCGAAGACGAATGCTAATAAGCCAATTCCTAAAATCAAAATGGTTTGTAATTGCACAAATTGTTCGGCGACCATCGTTGAACCGATTGTGATACCCATTAATAAAGTAACAATATTTGTCATTTCTTTTTGGGCAGCTTCGGACAATGAATTGACGACTAAAGCCTCACGCAACAAATTACCAAACATCAAAGAACCGATTAATGGTGTTGAGCTTGGAGCAATAAAGCCTGCGATGATGGTAACAATGATAGGGAAAGCAATTTTGATACTCTTTTTCACTGTTAAATCATAGTCAGCGTCCATGCGAATTAAACGTTCATTTCTAGTTGTCATTAATTTAACCACTGGCGGTTGAATGATTGGAACAAGTGCCATATATGAATAGGCTGCAACCGTAATTGGGGCAAGATATTTTTGGGCAAATAAACCTGCGACATAAATTGAAGTTGGGCCGTCTGCAGCACCAATAATACCGATGGCAACAGACTCTCTTAACGTAAACATACCAGTTGCATTTGCGATTAACATAGCTACGAAAATACCCATTTGAGCGGCAGCGCCAAATAACAACATAACAGGCCGTTTGAGTAAAGGAGAGAAGTCAATCATTGCACCAATACCAATAAAAATTAGAACAGGAAATAATTCATTGGCAATACCTGCATTATACAAAATGCTTAACCAACCATGCTCTGTAATTGATGCGGATAAAGGAATATTGGCTAAGATACAACCAACACCCATCGGCAATAAAAGAACTGGTTCATATTCTTTTTTGATGGCTAAATAAATTAGGATTAAACCGATTATTAACATCAAACCATGTTTCCATGTTAAATTTGAAAAACCGGAGATTAAACTTTGAAAAGCTTCCATTTGTTTTTACCTTTCTTGTTGGGATGAAACATGATTACCCGATAACCACTAAAACTTGTGATGTATCAACTTTATGACCGGTTTCAACGAGAACTTGAACGACTTGGCCATTTTTAGGCGAAACAATTTCATTCTCCATTTTCATGGCTTCGATGATACACAGTTTTTGTCCTTGAGAAACTGAATCTCCGACTTTCACAGAAACTTCGACAACCGTTCCTGGCATTGGAGCGACGACTTTTGTGCCTTCGGAAACAGGGGCAACTGGAGCAGCTGGAGCTGGTTGTGCAGCAGGAGCTGATTCAGTAACTGGTGCAGTAGAAGTTTGGACTGGTGTATCTGTGACACTAATCATACGCGCTTCTCCACGTTCGACTTCAACTAAATAATCTTTTCCATTTAAAGATACTTTATATTTCATAATCTACCTCATTTTTATTTTTTGATTTCTTGAATGGATTTAAAATACAACTCATTCAAAGGGGCTTGCATTTTATCTGCAACAATCGCCATGATAAAAGCAGCAGTTTTGTCATCGACATCATGTAAATCACATTCACCGTGAGAATTTTTTGCTGGGAGCATTTGCTCTTGTGTATGGGTGTCCACATCTGTAGAAATTTCAGCAACAGGCGATGCAACACTATTTTTATCTTTGTTTTTTTGCATCAAACTAATGATGAGCCAAAAAATCATCAAGACAACAAATACGGAACCAAATCCGATGACAGCCAATAAATAGATGGATGGATCAGTTGGGCGATCGGCTGAAGCAGCAGCGGCATTAAGTAAATAAATCATCCTTATTCCTCCCACTCTTCAATCGTATATTGAACTGTGTTCTTCGCATCTTCCTCACGTTTTTCAAAGAAACGTTTGGTAATTTGAGGAAACATAATATAAGACAATAAATCTTCTTCAGACTTAGCAGCATCTCCAATTTCCGCTTTAGCAGAATCTAAACCATCTGATAAGTTATCGGCAAAGCGATGTGTGATTGGTTCTTTATCTTTCAAAATTGATTTTTGTAATTCTAAATCCACTTCGCCTGGAGCTTTGCCATATTCGCCAGCGAGATAAGAATTAATTTCTTTTGAAACATTACTATATCTTTTTCCAGCTAGAACATTTTGTGTTGCTTGTACACCAACCATTTGACTCATTGGTGTAACAAGAGGAGGATAACCTAAATCTTTACGTACATTTGGGACTTCTTCTAAAACTTCTTCAAAACGATCCATGGAATTCAATTCTTTCAATTGAGAAATCAAATTGGATAACATACCGCCAGGGACTTTGTATTTCAAAGCATCTGTCCTTGTCCCAAGTACGTAAGGGTCTATGGTACCTTCTTTGATATATCGTTGATGTAATGGTAAGAAGAATTTATCAACTTCTGTCATCTTTTCAATATTGATTCCTGTTTCAAAACCCATTTGCTCTAAAGCATAGACCATGGTCTCAGTTGCTGGTTGAGAAGTGCCACCAGAGAAAGAGGAAATGGAAGTATCCAAAACATCAGCACCAGCTTCGGCAGCTTTCAATAATGATAAAAAGCCCATACCAGTTGTCGAATGTGTATGCATATGCAAAGGAAGCTTAGTTGTTTCTCGTAATGCGGAGATTAACTCGAATGTTTCATGAGGAGTGATAACACCTGCCATATCTTTGATGGCAATTGAGCTAGCACCCATACTTTCAATTTCTTTTACAAGTGCCACATAGTTCTCAATACTATGAACAGGACTCGTTGTGTAGCAGATGGCAACTTGTGCTTCTGCATTATGTTTTCTAGTTTCATCAATGGCGACTTGTAAATTACGTAAATCGTTTAAGGCATCAAAAATACGGATAACATCAATTCCGTTTTTGATGGACAAACGCACAAACTCGCGAACAACATCGTCAGGATAAGGTTTATATCCTAATAAATTTTGACCGCGTAATAACATTTGTAATTTTGTATCTGGACAAGCTTCTTTGATTTTTCTTAAACGTTCCCAAGGATCTTCATTCAGAAAACGAAGACAACTGTCAAAGGTTGCTCCACCCCAACATTCCAAAGACTCATAACCAACTTGATTCAGAGTGCTTAGAATATCTGCAAAATCTGCAAAAGGCATTCTTGTTGCCATCTGTGATTGCTGTGCATCACGTAATACAGTTTCAGTGAATCTTATTTTCATTTTATACCCCTTTGTGAATTTAATATAAACTGGTCTAATTTTACTTCATTTAAAGGAAAAAAACATAAATAAATTTGTAAAAAAATAAACTTTTTTGAAATGTGGCATATAATCGTTCTTATTGTATAATATTTAAATATGAAATTTCAAAAATGTGAGGGAAAACTATGAACATTCAAGCTCCAAAAGGAACACGCGATATATTACCGGATCAAACACCTGCTTGGCGATTTGTTGAAGATACATTCCGCGAAACTTGTGCGAGTTTTAACTTTCATGAAATTCGTGTGCCGACTTTTGAACAGACAGAATTGTTTCAAAGAGGAGTTGGAGATACAACCGATGTTGTTCAAAAAGAAATGTATACTTTCTTGGATAAAGGTGGGAGAAGTATGACCCTTAGACCGGAAGGAACGGCTGGTGTGATTAGGGCATACATCGAAAATGGTTTATCCTCGGCGAGTTCGCCACAAAAACTTTATTATATTTTGAATAATTTCCGTTATGAAAAAATGGCAAAAGGAAGATATCGTGAGTTCAATCAGATGGGCTGTGAATTGATTTCATCATCTGAACCGACTGCTGATGTTGAATTAATTAGCTTGCTTTATGCCTTCTTTAGAAAATTAGGATTAAAACAGATAAAATTAAAACTAAATAGCATCGGCTGCCCAAAATGTAAACCAGCCTATTCTGAAAAATTAAAGGATTACTTAGCCCCAAATGTGAAAGACTTATGTGAAGTTTGTCAAGATCGTTTTGAAAGAAATCCTTTCCGTATTTTAGACTGTAAAGAAGATGCAGAGTCACCAATTATTCAAAATGCACCATTACAAAAAGATCACTTATGCGAAGAATGTGAAGCTCATTTTGCAAAAGTTTTGGAGCAGCTTGATCAATTAGGCTTAGATTATGAAATTGATGGACACATTGTTCGTGGTTTAGATTATTATTCAAGAACAGTTTTCGAATTTGTATCCGAGAATGTTGGGACGCAAGGTACGATTTGTGGTGGTGGCCGTTATGATGGATTGGTAGAAGAATTAGGAGGTCAGCCGACACCGTCGGTTGGATTTGCTTTAGGCGTTGAGCGCTTGTTGCTTGAATTAGAGAGCCAAGAGATTGAATTACCAGGCAAAAAAAATCCTGATTTATATTTCGTTACATTTGCCGATACAATTGATGAAGCTGTTAAATTAGCTTTCGAATTAAGGCAAGAAGGGTTAAAAGTCGAAGTTGATTTAATGAACCGTAGCTTTAAGGCACAGATGAAATATGCAAACAAGATTGGAGCGAAATATATCGTCGTCTTAGGTGAAGATGAAATCAACACAGGTAATATTCGTCTGAAAAATATGCAAGACGGTTCTGAAGAAGAACTAAATATAAAAGATTTAAAAGAAAAATTAATATAATTTGAGGTAATAAAATGAATACATTAGAAGGCTTAAAACGTAGTTGTCGCGTAGCTGAATTTTCTCCTGAACAAGAAAATTCAGAATTAACATTGATGGGTTGGTGTCATCGCCAAAGAGATATGGGAAACTTGGTTTTTATCACATTACGTGATCGAAGCGGGGAGTTACAATTAGTCATTGACGATGAATCCCCAGCTGAGGTTTTAGATGTTGCTAGACAAGTTCGCAGTGAATTTGTTCTTGCATGTCAAGGAAAGTTAAGAAAAAGAAAAGATGTGAATCCGAATATGCCAACTGGTGAATGGGAATTGCACGTTTCTGAATTGAGAATTTTATCCAAATCTAAAACGCCTCCATTTTATATTGAAGAACATGTCGATACAGGAGAAGCATTACGCTTAGAATATCGTTATTTAGACCTACGCAGACCAGATATGCAAAGAAACTTAATGAAACGCCATTTAGTGACAAAAGTCACAAGAGATTTCTTTGATAATGCAGGATTTCTAGAAATTGAAACACCGATGATGATTAAATCAACACCGGAAGGTGCGAGGGACTATTTAGTACCATCCCGTGTTTTTCCAGGCAAATTCTTTGCATTGCCACAATCACCTCAGCTTTTCAAACAATTATTGATGTTAGGTGGATATGATCGCTATATGCAAATTGCACGCTGCTTCAGAGATGAAGATTTACGTGCTGACCGCCAACCTGAATTCACACAAATCGATTTAGAGATGTCATTCGTACAAGTTGAAGACGTCATTGAGATTATTGAGGAATTTATTAGTACTTTATGGGACAAAGTTGAAGATTACAAAGTGCAGTTGCCAATTCCACGATTAACTTATGCAGAAGCACTTCGTCGTTATGGCTTAGATAATCCTGATACGCGTTATGGCATGGAATTACAAGATGTTTCTAATTTGGCAGCTGAATTGGATTTCAGAGTGTTTAAAGATGCGCTAGAAAATGATGGTGCTGTTCAATTAATTGTTGTTCCTGAGGGGGCAAAAATGACACGTCGTGAAATTGATAGTTTGACAGATTATGTTAAGGATTACCGCGCAAAAGGATTAGCATGGATTGCTGTGGAAGATCAATACCGTGGTTCATTCATGAAATTTGTCAATGATGAATGGCTGAACAAAATTGTTGATAAAGTACAAGCAAACAAAGGTGATTTACTCTTGTTTGTGGCAGATAAAAAATCTGTTGTTCACGATGCATTAGGTCATTTACGTGAAGAAGTTGCAAAACGTCTCGATATGATTGATGAAAACCTTTGGAATTTTATTTGGATTACTGAATTCCCAATGTTTGAATATGATGAAGAAGCTGGCCGCTATGTAGCTGTTCACCATCCGTTTACTGCACCAATGGATGAAGATTTACATTTATTAGATTCAGATCCATCAAAATGCAGAGCAAAAGCTTATGATATTGTTTTAAATGGTAATGAAATCGGTGGTGGTAGTATTCGTATTCATGATCAACATTTACAAAGCAAAATATTCGGATTGCTCGGCATGGATGAAGAAGAAAGTCAAAAACGCTTTGGCTTCTTATTAACTGCTTTTGAGTATGGCGTACCTCCTCATGGTGGTTTAGCATTTGGTTTAGATCGTTTAGTCATGCTTTTGACTAAGAGTACAAGTATTCGTGACGTTATTGCGTTCCCTAAAGTACAGAATTCATCTGACTTAATGACAAAAGCACCAACACAGGTGTCACAAGATCAATTAAATGAGCTCGGATTAGAAATTGAGGAAGAGGAGGAATAATCCTCTTCCTTTAATAGAAAATGGCAAAATTAATGAGTCAAAATAATAATAACAATGAAAAAAATAAAGAAGAGATTAACACTGTACAAAAGCCAGATAAATTATTAGTTTTTCTAGACTGGTTAAAAACATTTTTAATTGTCATTTTAGCAAGTGTTCTTCTGACAGTTTTTGTCATTCAAAAAAATATTGTACAGGGCCCATCAATGGAGCCTACTCTTGATGATGGTGATCAAGTTTTTGTTGAAAAAGTCAGCAAATATTTTTCCATCAAACGCGGTGATATTATTACGATTGAACAAACAGATCCATTGCATCCTGAAATATTGTTGATAAAAAGAATCATTGGTTTGCCTGGCGAAAAAGTAGAGATAAAAGATGGACATGTATATTTAAACGATAAGCTGTTTGATGAACCATATATTTCTGACATTATCGAGACAGCAATTGATCCCCGATATGATGAAGCTGTGGTTGTTTTGCAAGACGATGAATATTATGTATTGGGAGATAATCGTCCGATCAGTAAAGATAGTCGTCGTATTGGGCCTGTCCATAAAGACCAAATCATCGGTAAGGTTCTTTTTCAATTTTATCCGTTTGATGAATTTGGTAAAGTAGAATAATCGAAATTCTGGATTTTATTCATCATTTTCTGCTACAATCGAAAAGCTAATTTTAATCTTGGAGGGATTATGTCCACCGTAAAACAAGAGAATGTAAGAAATTTTTGTATTATTGCGCATATCGATCATGGTAAATCAACTCTTGCAGATTGCCTTATCAAAGAAACTGGTGTTCTAACTGAGCGTGAAATGAGAGCGCAGGTTCTAGATACAATGGAACTTGAACAAGAGAGAGGCATTACCATTAAAGCGCAAGCAATTCGAATGCGTTATGATCATACGGACGGGCAAACTTATATTCTCAACTTGATTGACACTCCTGGTCATGTGGATTTTAATTATGAAGTTTCTAGAACGTTAGAAGCTTGTGATGGTGCAATATTAGTGGTTGATGCGGCACAGGGGATTGAAGCACAAACTTTAGCAAACGTGTATCTTGCCTTAGAAGCGAATTTGGAAATTATACCAGTCATTAACAAAATTGATTTGCCATCTGCAAGAGCTGAAGAAGTTGCTCATGAAATAGAAGAAATTATTGGAATTGAAGCGCTCGATGCACCAAAAATTTCTGCTAAAAATCATATCAATATTCCAGAAGTTTTAAAACAGATTGTTGAGAAATTGCCTCCACCGCAAGGAAATAATGACAATCCTTTACAAGCCTTGATTTTTGACTCTGAATATGATTCGTATAAAGGCGTAATCGCACATATTAATGTCAAAGAAGGTCATGTAAAAGTTGGTGATCGCATTAAGATGATGCATACAGGAAAAGAATTTGATGTCACGGAATTAGGGTATTTTCGTGCTGATTCAGTGACTTCTGTATCAGAATTAATTACCGGTGATGTTGGCTACTTGGTAGCAAGTATTAAGAACGTTAAAGATACTCGAGTGGGCGATACGATTACTTTGAAAAATCGTCCTGCGGAAAAGCCTTTGCCAGGATATAAACCTGTGCAACAAATGGTTTTCTGCGGTCTATATCCGGTGGATGGTGCAGATTATAATAATTTACGCGATGCTCTTGAGAAAGTGCAGTTAAATGACGCTGCTTTAAGTTTTGAACCTGAAACTTCTGCTGCTTTAGGCTTTGGCTTCCGTTGTGGCTTTCTTGGTCTTTTGCATTATGAAATTATTCAAGAAAGAATTGAAAGAGAATTTGAGTTACAGATCATTTCTACCGCGCCTTCCGTTGTCTATCATTTGTATTTGACAGACGGTTCTATGGTTCGTCTAGATAATCCAACAAATATGCCTAAAATGGACTATATTGAATACATTGAAGAACCAATGGTGAATGTATCGATTGTTGTTCCAGATACTTACATAGGAAATATCATGGAACTGTGCCAGGAACGTCGTGGTACTTTCGTTAATATGGAATATTTGGAAGTGACTCGTGTTAATTTGCACTATGTGATGCCTCTTAATGAAATTATCTATGATTTCTTTGATGCTTTAAAATCAAGAAGTAGAGGCTATGCCTCTTTGGATTATGAGTTGAAAGGGTATGAGCGTTCTGATTTGATTAAGTTAGATATTCTCTTGAATGGAGATATCGTTGATGCTTTCTCTTTTATTATTCATAGAAGCAATGCTTATGCGAGGGGCAGACGCATGGCGGAAAAACTCAAAGATAAAATTCCAAGACAGCAATTTGAAATTCCAATTCAAGCTGCGATTGGTGGAAAAGTAATTGCTCGTGAAACGATTAGAGCTTACCGAAAAGATGTTACGGCAAAGTGTTATGGTGGGGATATTTCTCGTAAACGTAAATTGCTTGAAAAACAAAAAGAAGGTAAAAAGCGTATGCGCCAAGTGGGGAACGTAGAAATTCCTCAAGAAGCATTTATGAGTGTACTAAAATTGGATGAATAATTTGCTTTAAACGGATTTTGCTTTGAAATAAAAATCTTGATTTCAGATAAATTACTTTACGTATTCCATAAGTTTTAGTATAATCAATTGGTAATTTTGTATAATTTAAATATATGCGGATGTGGTGAAATTGGCAGACACGCTGGATTTAGGTTCCAGTGCCGAAAGCGTGCAGGTTCGAGTCCTGTCATCCGCACCAAATAAAAAAAGTCTGAAATGTCAATCCGGGGGAGAAAATGAAAAAACTATGTGACTTCTTAGCTATGACGGATTTGTTCGATGGACTTAATCATACTGTATACAGTGATTATTGTGAACAAACAAATGTCCACCTTTTTTGGAAAGGCGAATTTATAGCGAGAGAAGGAGATAAGTCTTCAGGAGTTGGCATTGTTCTAGAAGGTCAAGTAGCAAAACAAAAATATTCTTCAGAAGGTGATTCCGCAACATTAGATTTACTAGAAGCTGGCGATACTTTTGGAGAAGATTTAATATTTGCAAAAGATAGTACTTTCAAATTTAGTTTAGAAGCAGTTTCTGCAACGAAAATCATCTATGTTAAGCAAGAAGACTTGTATGAAATGATTAATCGTTCTCCACATATGCTTTCTAATTTACTAGGACTTTTATCAAATCATATCAATTCTCAAAATAAAAGAATTTACACTTTATCTCAAAGAACATTACGTCAAAAGATTTCAGCTTATCTTTTAGATTTGTTGGATCAACAGTTTATGGAAGAAAATACTAATCTAGAACAGTCATCTAAGATAGTATCAACACAAGCTGTCGAATTACCTTCATCAAAAGAAGTTGTCTCTAGACTGCTGGCGATGCCAAGACCTTCTTTTTCCAGGGAGCTTATCGCAATGGAAAAAGATGGACTAATTCGTGTAAGTGGTAGAGTTATCTGGTTGACAGATTTAGAAAGTCTCGAAAGTGGAATTGTAGGAGACTTTTCTCCTTTCGAATAATAATTAGGAGGTTCTATGTCTCAATTATCCGATATTGCAATTGCTCAAAGTGCTACCTTAAAACCAATCAATGAAATTGCAGAAAATTCAGGAATAGCAAAAGAAAATCTAGAGCTTTATGGAAATTACAAAGCAAAGATTCATTTAGATGCAATTAAATCTGATTATCAAAAGAATAAATTAATTCTCGTGACAGCTATTTCTCCTACTTCAGCAGGAGAAGGAAAAACAACGACAACAGTTGGTGTTGCTGATGCTCTTCGACGCTTGGGTAAAAAAGCAGCCATTACTTTGCGAGAACCATCATTGGGACCAGTTTTCGGAATCAAAGGAGGAGCCGCTGGAGGAGGTTATGCGCAAGCTTTACCAATGGAAGATTTAAATCTCCATTTCACAGGAGATTTTCATGCAATTGGTGCAGCGAATAACTTATTAGCTGCTTTGCTGGATAATCACATTCATCAAGGAAATGAGTTAAATATTGATTCTAGAACAATTATCTGGAAACGTTGTGTTGATATGAATGATCGTCAGCTAAGAAACATTGTTGATGGACTGGGGAAAAGAGCAGATGGAGTTCCAAGACAAGATGGATTCGACATAACCGTCGCTTCTGAGGTCATGGCGGTTTTATGTTTGTCAGAAGATTTGCAAGATCTTAAGAACAGATTAAGAAGAATGATTGTCGCTTATGATTTTGATAAAAAACCAATTACCGCTGGTGATTTAAAAGCGGAAGGTGCGATGACGATTCTTCTAAAGGATGCAATTAAACCGAATTTGATTCAAACGATTGAAGGTACTCCTACTTTTGTGCATGGAGGACCGTTCGCTAATATTGCACATGGTTGTAATAGTATTCTAGCAACAAAGATGGCGATGAGTTACCACGATTATACGGTAACAGAAGCAGGATTTGGTTCTGATTTAGGAGCTGAAAAATTCTTAGACATTAAGTGTAGAACAGCTGGGATTTCACCAGATGCAGTTGTTTTGGTTGCAACTATTAGAGCACTCAAAAAGCATGGTGGAGTGGCAGATAAAGAGTTGAATAATCCTGATATAGAAGCTTTGGAAAAAGGCTTACCAAATTTATTGCGACATATTGATGTTTTGGAGAATACATTCGGGCAAAAAGTTGTTGTCGCAATCAATCGTTTCCCTTCAGATACAAATGAAGAATTACAGTTAATTGAAACAAAATGTAAAGAATTTAATGTAAATGTACGCTTATCTGAAGTATGGGCAAAAGGCGGAGAAGGTGGATTATCGCTTGCGGAAGAAGTGATTAGAATATGTGAAGAAACGCATGAACTAAGATTCGCATATGACCTGAATGATTCATTGAAGAAAAAAATCGAGAAAATAGCTAAACAAGTTTATAAGGCAAATGGTGTTGTGTTTACTAAAATAGCTGAACAAAAATTAAAACAAGCAGAAGAACTTGGATTCTCAGATTTCTCGATTTGCATGGCGAAGACACAATATTCTTTCTCCGATGATCCAACATTAATTTGCGCACCTGAGAACTTTGATATTACTGTTCGTGATGTCCGAATAAGTGCAGGTGCAAAATTCATCGTTGCTTTAACAGGATCGATTATGACAATGCCAGGGTTACCCAAAAAACCCGCAGCTGAAATGATGGATATCGATGAGAACGGAAAAATTCAAGGCTTAATGTAGACAATGAGCAAATTAGCATAGAAAAATTTGTGCATGTTTTACAATTGTAATATAATTGCTATAGACTTGTTAGCACTGGGCAATAAAATTTCACTTGTGAAAGTGCTGAATAATGTAAAATGAATAAAACATCAGGAAGGTAAATCATGGAAGAGATTAAAAAATGCATTGAAGAAGTGTCTCATTTTTTAGACGTGACGATGGGAGCTACAAATAAGGAAGGCTTGATTATTGCAGCAACTGATAATTCGCTTGTTGGAAATCAAGACAGTTCAGTAAAAGCATTTGTCTTATCTTCAGATAACAAAACTGTTGCCGGAGGAAATACATACATTAAGCTGATGCATGATCAGAAATTAGCAGCGGTAGCATTTGTTAAAGGAACTGATGTTGTTTCGGCTAATTATTTAGAACTGCTTGCTGGATGGATAGGCTCTGCTCTGAAAGAAAAGAATTCAGAAGAGGAGAGCGAAGGTTTCCTTAAGAATGTCTTGTTGGAAAATGAATTACCAGGAGATATTCCTTTGAAAGCAAGAGAATACCGAATTCCGTATTCTCAAACAAGACAAGCACTTCTCTTAAATTTTAATGATAATTATGATATTCATGTAAAAACAGCTTTGAATAACATTCTTGGTCAAGATGGTGAACATCATATACTGCCGATGGATGAGAAAAATCTAGTTATTATTTTAGATTTAAGTAAATATGAAAATAATGAAACAAATGATGAGGAAAATAAGCATAAATTGAGCTTAGATTCAATTCGTGAAATTCCTAATCAAATATATGATGGGTTAAATGAAAGTATTGATAAATTAGATTTACACATTGGTGTAGGTATGATTATCAAAACATTAAAAGATGTATCTCGTTCCTACAGAGAGGCATCATTAGCATTGACGGTAGGTAAGATTTTTGACGATGAACAAAAAATAATGCATTACAATAAGTTAGGTCTAGGTCGTTTGATTTATCAATTGCCACCTACATTGTGCCAAATGTTTTTAACAGAAGTATTTGAAACAGAAACATACGAGCAACTAGATGCAGAAACATTATTGACAATTGATAAGTTTTTTGAAAATAGCTTAAATGGTTCTGAAACATCTAGACAATTATTTGTTCACCGTAATACTTTAGTCTATCGTTTGGATAAAGTTGAAAAAATTACTGGTCTTGATTTGAGGTCTTTTGATGATGCGGTATTGTTTAAACTAGCAACAATGGTTCGTAAATATCTTGAATCACTGCAAATGGAAGGAACATTTAATCCCGTCAATAATAAATGGTAGAGGATTGAGGTAACTTTTTTGATAGAGTTTAGAAATGTATCAAAAATATATAGTAATGGTGCAAAAGCACTAGAAAATGTAAGTTTTGAAATAGATGCAGGAGAGTTCGTTTTTTGTATTGGTGAAAGCGGTGCAGGTAAATCAACATTAATTAGATTGTTGACTTGTGAAGAAAAACCTACCTCCGGCACTGTTATTTTGGGTAATTATGAATTAAGTCGTTTGCAAAAACGCTTGATCCCACGCATTCGCAGGAAAATCGGAATGATTTTCCAAGATTTCCGCTTAATAGAAACGAAAACTGTTTTTGAAAATGTGGCATTTGCGATGGAAATTGTTGGCGCGTCGAAAAGCCAAATTAAACGTCGCGTTGCCATGGTTCTTAGTGTTGTAGGCCTAAAAGATAAGGCAAACAGCTATCCGTCCGAACTTTCAGGTGGTGAAGCACAGCGCGTTGGTGTAGCTAGGGCTATGATTAATAATCCAGGCTTAATTGTTGCTGATGAACCAACTGGGAATTTAGATCCAGCGAATGGTGAGGCAATTCTTGCTTTGCTTGAGGAAATTAATCGAGCAGGAACGACTGTTATTTGCTGTACCCATGATGTTAGTCTTGTTAACTTGATGAAAAAAAGAGTTATTGAAATTGACAACGGTCATATCAGTCGTGATGAAGTAGAAGGTAGCTATGCAAAATGTTCATTAACTGAAAATGAGTTAAATTTTGCACGTACAGAAGAAGAAAACGAAGAACTCGAAAAAGCATTACTAGAAAACTTATATTACGAGAATCAAGAAAGGCTTGAAAATCGCAAGCGTAAGTCTGATGAAATAAGAACACAATTAGATGCAGATAAGAGAAAACGTCGTAATCGTCTCTCCTTGGCTGAGAGAATTACAAAAATGAGACTTTTAGCTGATGCGACAGAAGAAGATGTTAGACAAAAATTAATGAACCATACACAAAATATAGATGCTCAACATCCCGTAGAAAGCGAGGATGCTGATGAATAGAAGATTTAGATATGCAATTCGAGATGGATTTGTAAATTTTAAAAGACATCCTTTAGTATTAATTGCCTCTATTACAACAATGATGTTGCTGTTATTGATTGGTAGTACATTTTTTGCATTTTTATATAATTTATCAAACTTAGTTGAAATAGCAGGACAAAAGCCACCTGTCGAAATCATGTTTAAAACAAAAATTAACCCGAACGAAGCGGAAATGGTTGATAATTTATTGGAAGAAAATGATAAAGTTATTTTCCATCAGTTAAACACCCCGGAAGAGAATTTTGAAGTATTTGTAGAGTCGATGGGAAAAGATGAATTATTTGAAGATTTTAAATATGAAGATAGAATCCCATATACAATTAATGTTCGACTAAGTGATCCAGCATTAGGTGAAGAGTTTAAAGCTGAAATGATTCAGAATCCAAACATTAAAGAAGTTTATATGGAAGATGAATTAATGAAAGTATTAAAAGATGTTTCAGATGGTGTGACGAAGGCGAGTCTAGCAATAATGGTAATCCTCGGTTTAATCACAGTCTTTATTATTTCTAATATGGTCCGAATTGCGGCGTTAGCAAGATCACATGAAATCAATATTATGAAATATATTGGGGCGACGAATACATATATTCGCATACCTTTTGTGATTCAAGGCATGTTAGTTGGTTTTGCAGGTTCCACAATATCATCCGTGATATTTGGTATAATATATAACACAATTTACCAACATTTTGGACAAGATATCTTAAATAGGGCAGAATTTGCTTTAATACCTACTATACAAGTGCTACCAATTGTTGTTATCGGAAGTTTGATATTAGGGTTAGTTATTGGTGGCTTGTTCAGTGGGTTAGCTGTTCGAAGACATGTTAATGTGTAAGGAGTAGTAGATGAAAGTATTAAAGAAAAGTATAGCAGTATTAATGATAGCTGTTATGTTTATAGGAATAGTTTTTATAGGTAATAATGAAACGATTCAGGCTGATGAATTGGCAGAGTTGCAATCTCAAATTGATTCTCTAGTTAATCAACAAGGATCGATTCAAGCGCAGAAAAGCCAAACAGAAGCTGAATTATATGCGCTTCAAGATCAGAAAAATATTTCCGAAAACAACTTAGCTTGGCTAAATGAACGTAGTCAGGAGCAACAAGATGCCTATCACGCTTTAAAAGCGAGACAAGATGTTGTTCTAGATATGCTTAATACGGCAATTACCAATTTAGATACGGCTAGAAACAATTTTGAAAATAAAAAAGAACAGTATGGCGAACGTATTGAAACAATGTTTGGCATGCAACATAAATCAGTTATTGAATTACTACTTTCTTCTGAAAGTTTAGAAGGATTTTTTACATCAGTAAAATTCATGCGTATTGTATCGGATGAAGATGAAGCTGCTTTAGCAGAATTAAAAAATGATCAAAAAGAGTTAGAAGCATTGACTGCTGAAACACAAAAAAATGTTGAAGCAAATGAAGCTGAATTAAGTAATATTCAATCGATTTTAGATGAATTAGAATCAGATATTGATTTTCAAGTGAGCGAAATAAGCAACTTAAATCAATCAATTAATGTTGTGAACGAGCAACTTGATACATACGCTGCGATGGAATCAGAATTACAGGCAGCTCTTGCACAAGCAAATCAAAACTATGCTGCAATTGAAGCTGAAAGAGAAGCTGCAAGGATCGCTGCAGAGCAAGAGCGTCAAAGACAGGCAGAAGCAAAAGCAGCAG
>CAYFSZ010000007.1:15954-35438 GCA_964346085.1 uncultured Mageeibacillus sp.
TCGCTGCAGAGCAAGAGCGTCAAAGACAGGCAGAAGCAAAAGCAGCAGCAGAAGCTGCTGCAAAACAAGCTGCTGAGCAAGAAACTTCAGATAGTCAGAATGTCGATGTTTCTGATAGTTCAGGGGGCAATGAGAATTCTGGTTCAGTTTACGAAGAGTCTGCTCCATCATATTCGGGTGGTGCATTAGTATGGCCAGTTCCAAGTTCGTATACTGTTTCATCAACGTTTGGGTATCGTTCTTTCATGATGAATGGAGCTCTTTACTCAGATTTCCATACAGGTATTGATATTAGTGCTCCTACAGGTTCTCCATTTGTAGCTCCAGCTTCAGGTGTTGTTACTTATGCGGGATGGATGAATGTCAGTGGCAATACTATTATTATCGATCACGGTAATGGTATTCAAACTATGGGTTGTCACTTGAGTGGCTTCGCAGTAAGTGTTGGTCAATCTGTTGCTGCAGGTCAGACGGTTGGTTACGTTGGTAGCACAGGTTTCTCAACTGGACCGCATTTACACTTTGAAGTTCGTGTGGGTGGTTCTTCTGTTAATCCAGCAGGATATCTATATTAGAAAGTAATTCTTTAATTATCAATTTAATCATGACATAGGAGTATATTATGCAAAATTATCAGCATGATTCGAATTCACATGGTGATTTGAACCAAAATAATATGAATAATAATCCATATACACAAGGACAAAATATAAATCATTTTGGTTATGATCCGAATTCAATTGAACCATCTCATAATAAAAATTCTAAACAAACAAAAAAAAGTGCTTGGGGTTATGTATTAACTTCAGCGCTTTCTATCATTTTGACTATAGTGCTTATGTTGACCCTTTTCATGAGTCTGAATTTGGATAAATTAGTACCTGTTAGTGCTTTTGAAAATAATCAAAGAATTCCTAGATATGATGATATTGAATCAAATATTTTATTCGATAATACCGAAGAAAATAGAGCTGCTTTAGAAAAGCTTAATATTTTGATTCAGTTAGTAAAAGATAATTATTATGTAGAATTGAGCGATCAAGATATTCTCGATTCAATGATGAAAGGGATGACAGATAATTTAGGTAGTCCTTACACATTTTATATGACACCTGAGTATGTTCAAGAATCGAAAGAATCCATGGCAGCTTCTTATAGTGGAATTGGTGCCACAATAGAGAAGATTTCTGATTACTATCAGGTCAGTGATATTGTCGAAGATTCACCAGCTGATCAAGCGGGTTTAATGATTAATGATATGTTTGTTTCCGTTGATGGAAAAGATGCGACTGAATATGAAGATGTTAGTAGTGTTGCAATGGATGTGAAAGGTGAAGAAGGAACATCTGTAGAAATTAAAGTTTTCAGACCGTCCGACAACAAAGAATATACTTTTAACATTGTCAGAAAAACGATATCAAACTCAAATATTCATTCACGTATGCTTAATGATGAACTTGGTTATTTGAGAATCGTTTCATTTAGTAAAGATGTTAGTGTAAACTTTATTGAAGCAGTAGATCGTTTACAAGCTGAAGGAGCAAAAAACATCGTCTTCGATTTACGTAATAATGGAGGTGGCTATGTACATGAAGTATTAGCTATGCTTGACTACTTATTACCAGAAGGAAAACTAATTACTGAAATTGGTCGTCGTGACGGCGAAGACTATGAATTGGAAGAACATTCGGATGCTGAAATGGGTGTTCCTGAAGATATGCGATATATTTGCTTGATGAATGGTAATTCAGCTTCTGCTAGTGAATTATTTGCAGGTTGTTTAAGAGATTGGGAAAAAGCTGAATTAGTTGGTGAAACATCTTTTGGCAAAGGTGTTGGGTCAATCACAAAATATCTAAATGATGGATCAGCAGTTCAAATTACAAATTTCTACTATAATTTGCCAAACGGAGAAAATATCAATGATATTGGTTTAGAACCTGATTATGAAGTTGAACTCCCAGAAGACATTCAAAATGTTATCGTTTCAAGAATCCCAGAAGGCGAAGATTTACAGTTAGAAAAAGCAATAGAAATTCTTTCTAAATAAGAATTATTACAGGAATATAAGGACATGCCTGATACAATAAATTATAAGAATGATGATTATCTAGTTCATGGAATTGCAAAAGAAGGTTTAATACGTTGTGTTGCAATTAGAACAACTGGTATTGTCAAACATGCTCAAGAAATACATGATTTATCACCAGCTTCATGCGTCGCACTAGGACGTTTGATGACAGGTGCATTATTAATCGCCTCTGATTTCAAAAATGAAGCGAATGAATTAACTGCAATTATCAAGTCAGACGGAGATATTCGAAATATCACCGTTATTGCTGATGGATTAGGAAATGTTCGGGGTGATATTAATAATCCTCATGCTATTTCCAACTATCACTATGAAGGCAAACTTGATATTGGAAAAAGTATTGGTTCGGGTAGCTTAACAGTTATCAAAGATTTGGGTCTAAGAGAACCTTATGTTGGCAATATTGAATTGCTAAGTGGAGAAATTGCAGAAGATATTGCTTCTTATTACTTTTATTCTGAACAAATTCCAAGCATTGTTTTTTTAGGCGTTAAATTATCTCCACAAGGAGTGGTTGCTGCCGGTGGAATGTTAATTCAGGTTATGCCGGGAGCGGATGATTTACTATTAGACTGGTTAGAAACTAGAGCGAAAGGATACCCCGATATTTCAGAACTTGTTGAGAACGGCGTAAGTCCACATCAATTACTCGATATGTTTTTTGGTGAAGGGGATTTAGAATACTTAAGCACTAACCATGTTCAGTACCAATGTACTTGTTCAAAAGAACGGATGACAAAAAATTTGATTTCTCTCGGAAAATCTGATTTGTATAGCTTAGCAGAGGAAGAAGATGGTATTAATTTGCATTGCCACTTCTGTGAAACAGATTATTATTTCGCAAAAGAAGAAATAGAAGATTTAATCAATCAAAATAAATGATAAAACCAGGAGAACGTATGACTGAAAATAAAAAAGAAATTGTTTTAACAGGTGATAGACCAACAGGGCGTTTGCATATTGGACATTATGTTGGATCAATTAAGCAAAGACTGAAAATGCAAGAAGAATATGATACTTGTTACTTGATGATAGCGGATATGCAAGCATTGACTGACAATGCACATGATGTCTCCAAAGTTCGTAAAAGTGTTTTAGAAGTAACTTATGATTATTTAGGTTGCGGAATAGACCCAAGCAAAACAACAATTTTCATTCAATCTTTAATTCCAGAATTAACTGAGTTTACAGTTTTATATATGAACTTCGTTACTTTAGCACGTTTAATGCGTAATCCGACAGTGAAGCATGAATTAGAATTAAGACAATTCGGAAATTCCATTCCAAGTGGATTTTTAAATTACCCAATTAGCCAAGCTGCTGATATTACAGCATTCGGAGCTACATTAATTCCTGTAGGTGATGATCAATTACCAATGATTGAACAAACCAATGAAATCGTTCGACATATCAATCATCATTTCAATACAGATATCATGAGAGAATGCAAACCGATTCTTTCACAAGTCACACGTTTACCAGGAACAGATGGTAATGCAAAAATGAGTAAATCGCTCAATAATTGTATTTATCTTTCTGATGATGAAAAAATAGTTTCTAAGAAAATCATGAGTATGTTCACTGATCCGAATCATTTACGTGTAGAAGATCCAGGGACAGTTGAAGGAAACCCAGTCTTTACATATTTAGATGCTTTTGACCCAAACAAAGAAGAATTAGAAGAATGGAAAGATCATTATCGTCGTGGTGGATTAGGCGACGTGAAAGTAAAACGCCGACTAGAAGCTATCATCCAAGCAGAATTGGGTCCAATTCGTGAAAGAAGATTAGAAGTTCAAGACAAACCAGATCAAATCATGGAAATGCTAATTGAATCTTCAAAGAAAGCTAGACTTGTTGCAACAGAAAATTTATTAAAGTTAAAAGAAGTGTTAGGAATTAATTATTGATTTTGATTCTAGATTCGCTCAATTTTACTAGTTGAAAAGGCTCAAAGTGATTGAGCCTTTTTTGTGTGGGGCAATAAGATAACGTAAAATCAGAGTTGTGTTGTTTTTGCGTTAACAGAATTTTACGCAAAATTGGAACTTTGATACTTTTGCGTTATTAGATTATAACGTAAAATTAGAGTATCACAGGTTTTGCGTTATTGAAAATGACACGCAAAATTGGAACTTATCGATTTTTGCGTTAGTGACCCATAACGCAAATTTAAGATTTTGTTGTTTTTGCGTTATTGAAAACGACACGCAAAATCTGAAGTTATCGATTTTTACGTTAGTGACCCATAACGCAAATTTAAGATTTGTTCAATTTTGCGTTATAAACGAATAATGATTGAAGAAGATGAATTAATACAAACAAAGGGTTGCAATACCAATTTAGATGTTATATACTCTTATACGTTTCAGTGCGAAAATATTATTTTGCCTGAAGAAAATAGGCTTAGATGTCTGAGATTGCCGCAATTACCGCTGCGGTATTTACGGGTAACTTAGACAGAGCAAGTTTGAACAAGATTCAAGCGTCGTATCAATTCGCAGCATGACCTGGAAGGTTTCACCCAGTAAATGCGTTGAAAACGAAATTGCTGGGTTTTATATTGAGAAGATAAGAAACGCCCGGGGAAGTTGTGAAAAATACGAAGCAGCATAGGAGGTTACAAAATGGCTGTAAATCAAAAAATCAGAATACGCTTAAAAGCTTTCGATCATCAAATTTTAGACGAGAGCGCATCCAGAATCGTTGAAACAGCAAACAGAACTGGAGCTAGTGTATCAGGCCCGATTCCTTTACCAACAGAAAAGGAAATTATCACAATCTTACGTTCTCCGCACAAACACAAAGATTCAAGAGAACAGTTTGAAGCGAGAACACATAAACGTTTGATTGATATCGTGGCACCAAATAATAAGACTATGGAGTCTTTGATGAAATTAGAAATGCCAGCTGGAGTAAATATCGAAATTAAGTTATAGACTTTAGCCAAGGTCAATGTTCGCTTAGACGAACCAATAACCAGGAGGAAAATAAAAAATGAACAGATTTATGCTAGGTAAAAAAGCCGGTATGACACAACTGTTTGATGAAAACGGAATCTTAATTCCTGTTACTGTTATCGACTGTGGTCCTTTGACTGTCGTTCAAAACAAAACAGAAGCGATTGACGGATATCAAGCAGTTAAAGTTGGTTACGGCAAAAACACAAAGTACAATAAACCTGCAAAAGGTGAGTTCGATAAAGCCAAAGTTGAACCATTACGCGTACTTCGTGAATTCAAAAACACAGATGAATTTGAAACAGGTCAAGTCATCAAGGTTGACGAAATGTTCCAACCAGGTGACTGTGTTGACGTTTCAGGAACTTCAAAAGGTAAAGGTTACCAAGGTGGTATCAAACGTCATGGCTTCAGCAGAGGACCTATGGCTCACGGTTCCAAATATCACCGTGGTTCCGGTTCGATGAGTTCTTCAGCAACTCCATCAAAAGTCAAAAAAGGTAAGAAAATGTCTGGTCAAATGGGTAACAAACGTTCTACAGTTCAAAACTTAGAAGTTGTTCAAGTTGACGGAGAACGCAACATTTTAGTCGTTAAAGGTGCTGTTCCCGGACCAAAACGCGGATTATTAGAAATCAAATTATCCGTTAAGACACGCTAGAGTGGAGGAACAAAATGGCTAAAACAAGTTTGTATAATATGAAAGGCGAAGTTGTCGGAGAGATTGAATTAAATGATGCAATCTTTGCGATTGAACCACATGTTGATGTTGTACATCGTATTGTGAAAAATCAATTGGCAAATCGTCGTCAAGGTACAGCGAAAGTAAAAACACGTAGTGAAGTACGTGGTGGTGGTAGAAAACCTTATCGTCAAAAAGGTACAGGTAGAGCACGTCAAGGTTCTATCAGAGCTGCTAACCATGTTGGTGGTGGTATCATTTTTGGACCAGTTCCACGTGACTATCGTTATACTACAAATAAAAAAATGCGCAGATTAGCAATGAAATCAGTTTTATCGCAAGCATTAACAGATGAAAGAATCAAGGTGTTAGAAACTTTCGAATTAGATGCAATTAAAACAAAAGAAGTTGTCAATGTAATCAATAACTTAAAAGTAGAAGGAACAACATTGTTCATTCTTTCTGAACCAAATAAAGTTGTTGAAAAATCTGCTGCAAACATTAAAGATGTAAAAACAGCTTTAGTAAATACAATGAATGTTTTTGATTTGTTGAAATACAAAAACGTCATCTTTACGAATTCTGCTGTCGAAAAAGTTCAGGAGGTTTACGTATAATGAGAAGCGCATATGACATTATCATTAAGCCGATAATTACAGAACGTAGTTCAGAGGATGTTGCTAACGGAAAATATACGTTTGAAGTTGACAAAAAAGCAACAAAAACAGAAGTTCGTCAAGCTGTCGAAAAATTATTCAATGTTCGTGTTGTAAAAGTTAATACACAAAACGTTACAGGTAAAACCAAAAGAGTGAATCGTCACATTGGTAAAAGACCTGACTGGAAAAAGGCAGTGGTTACAATTGATCTTGATCCACAAGAAACAGTTTATTTAACTGAAGGTGGTAAAGAAAAGAAGACAACAAAAAAATACAAAACTTCAATTGAAGAATTTGGGTTCGGGCTATAGGGCCGGATCGAAGAAGGAGTGAATTAATATGGCAGTAAAAACTTTTCGCCCTACTTCTCCTGCATTAAGACATATGACAGTGGCAGATTATTCTGAACTGACAGATAAAAAGCCCGAGAAAAGTCTTTTAGCAAAGAAAGTAAAAAATAGTGGTAGAAATAACTATGGACGTATTACTGTAAGACACAGAGGTGGTGGTAATCGTCAAAAAATCAGAATCATTGACTGGAAACGTCAAAGAGATGGTATTCCTGCTACAGTAAAAGCAATCGAATACGATCCAAATCGTACAGCATACTTAGCATTAATCCAATATGTTGATGGGGTAAAAGCTTATATTTTAGCACCTCATGGTTTAAAAGTAGGAATGCAAGTTGTTTCTGGTAAGGATGCTGATATTGCAGTTGGTAATACATTACCAATCTTAAATATTCCAGTTGGTACTGTAATTCATAATATTGAAATGCATCCGGGTCGTGGTGCTCAATTAGTTCGTTCAGCTGGCGCTTCAGCAAGCTTGATGGCTAAAGAAGGTAACTATGCACAAATTCGTATGCCATCTGGTGAATACAGATTAATCCCGATTAATTGTCGTGCGACAATCGGAACAGTTGGCAATATCGAGCATGAGAATATCAAAATCGGTAAAGCTGGTCGTCAACGTCATCTTGGTATTAGACCTACAGTTCGTGGTCTTGTAATGAACCCTGTTGACCATCCTCACGGTGGTGGTGAAGGTTCAACATCAATCGGTCTTCCTAGTCCGAAATCACCTTGGGGCAAGCCGACAGTTGGTAAGAAAACTCGTAAGAAAAATAAAAAGTCTAATAAAATGATTATTAGAAGACGTAAAAAATAGGAGGTAGTGATATGAGTCGTTCAATGAAAAAAGGTTTTTATGTTGAAGAACGTTTAATGAAACGCATTGAAGATATGAATGCAAAAAACGAACATAAAGTAATTAGAACATGGTCTCGCGATTCTACTATCTTCCCTGAAATGGTTGGTCATACAATCGCAGTTCATGATGGTAAAAAACACGTACCTGTGTATGTTACAGAAGAAATGGTTGGTCATAAATTAGGAGAATTTGCTCCTACAAGAACATATCGTGGCCATGCTGCTTCAGAAAAATCATCAAAACTTCGTTAATTAGCTGAAGGGAAGGGAGGAAATAATGTCAAAAACATATACAAAAAATGAATTGCTTGAAAACAGAGAGCAATTAGTTAAAGATTTTTATGCTCAAACTCCGCGTTCAGCTAAAAAACGTACTTTAACAAAAAAAGAACGCAAAATTTTGGGTATTGGTAAAGATAGAGGCGTTGCAAAGACAAAACATGTTCGCATCAGCCCATCAAAAGTGAGCATTGTAGTTCGCACAGTTTTACATAAACAAGTAGACGAAGCTATTGCAATTCTCAAATATACACCAAAAGCAGCAGCTCCAATTTTAATTAAATTATTAGAATCAGCTGCAGCAAACGCCGTTAATAACAATAATTTAAATCGCGAAGACTTATTCTTCGTTGATTGTCAAGTCGGTCCTGGAATCACAATGAAAAGATATATGCCTCGTGGTAAAGGATCTGCGAGTCAAATTCTTAAAAGATCCAGTAATATCACTGTAACAGTAAAAGAAAAAACTGAGGAGGCTAACTAATGGGTCAAAAAGTAAATCCACATGGTTTTCGTGTTGGCGTAATTAAAGATTGGGATACTCGTTGGTATGCCGATAAGAAAAATTTCGCTCGTTACTTGGTTGAAGATACAAAGATTAGAGACTTTGTAAAAACAGAAACTGGTAGAGCAGGCGTTTCTCGTATCGAGATTGAACGTGAAGGTGATGAAAGAACAATTATCACTATTTCAACTGCTAAACCTGGTATCATCATCGGACGCCAAGGTGCAGAAATCGAAGTTTTAAAGAAAAAATTATTCAAACAATTCCGTAAAAACTTCTTTATTAATGTAAAAGAAATAAAGAATGCAGATATGGATGCACAATTGGTTGCTGAAAATGTTGCAAAACAATTGGAAGAACGTGTTTCTTTCAGAAGAGCAATGAAACAGGTAATCGGCAGAACAATGAAACAAGGTGCAAAAGGTATCAAAGCAATGTGTTCTGGCCGTTTAGGTGGTGCAGAAATCGCTCGTAGCGAAAGCTATCATGAAGGAACAATTCCTCTTCATACTTTGAGAGCTGATATTGATTATGGTTTTGCTGAAGCAAATACTACTTACGGAAAAATTGGTGTAAAAATTTGGATTTATAAAGGTGAAATTATTCCTTTACCAAAAGAAAAGAAAGAACAAGTTGAAACTGAAGGAGGCGAGCAATAATGTTAATGCCAAAGCGTGTCAAATATAGAAGACAACATCGTGGACGCATGAAAGGTAAAGCTCTACGTGGTAACAAAGTTTCTTATGGTCAATTTGGTTTGCAAGCATTAGAACCACATTGGATCACAAGTAATCAAATTGAAGCTGCCCGTGTTGCGATTAACCGTTATTTGCGTCGTGGTGGTAAGGTTTGGATCAAAATCTTCCCAGATAAATCAGTTACAAAAAAGCCAGCTGAAACCAGAATGGGTTCCGGTAAAGGTTCACCAGAATATTGGGTAGCAGTTGTAAAACCAGGCAGAGTTTTATTTGAAATTGCTGGTGTTAGTGAGAAAGTTGCTCGCGAAGCTTTCCGTCTTGCTTCTCATAAGTTGCCAATTAAAACAAGATTTGTTGTTTCTGATGTTGAGTTAACAGAAGAAGAATTAGAAAAATTCTCAGAAGTTCAAGCTGATGTCATCGAACAGCTCGAAGAAGACGCTGAAATGGCTGCTGAAGCTGCAGAAGAAGCAGAAAATGAAGAAGCTTAGGAGGTGCAAATGAAAACAACTGAATTACGTAAAATGACTGCTGCTGATTTAGAAAAAGAATTATTTGAACTAAAAGAACAGTTATTTAAAATAAGATTTCAACATGCCACTAATCAACTTGATAATCCAATGGAACTTAAAAAAGTTCGCCGTGAAATTGCACGAGTAAAAACTATTTTAAGAGAAATGGAATTAGCAGAAGAAGGAACAAGAGGATAGAGTATGATCGAAAGAAATAATCGAAAACAAAGAGTCGGAATCGTAGTTTCCGATAAAATGGATAAGACGATTACTGTTGCTGTTGAAGAACAAGTACGTCATCCCTTGTATAATAAATACGTTAAACAAACTAAAAAGTTTAAAGCACATGATGAAAACAATGAAGCCGGTGAAGGTGATAGAGTTCGCATCATGGAAACCAGACCTTTAAGCAAATCTAAAGCTTGGAGATTGGTAAAAATAGTCGAAAAAGCGAAGTAGTTCCGCTGATTTCATAAGGAGGATAAAAAATGATACAACAAGAATCTACTTTAAAATCCGCGGACAATACCGGTGCTCGTAAATTACATTGCATCCGTGTATTAGGCGGTACTAATCGTAGATATGGTAATATCGGTGACGTTATCGTTTGCTCCGTCAAAGAAGCAATACCTGGTGGCGTTGTAAAAAAAGGTGATGTTGTCAAAGCGGTTATTGTTAGAACAAAAAAAGGTGTTCGTCGTCCAGATGGCTCAATCATTCGTTTCGATGAAAACGCAGCTGTTATTTTAGATGATGACGGAAATCCGCAAGGAACACGTATTTTCGGACCTATCGCAAGAGAGTTACGTGAAAAGAATTACATGAGAATTCTTTCCTTAGCACCTGAAGTGTTATAGGAGGCAGATTAATGGGTAAAATACATGTAAAAGTTGATGATAATGTCTATGTTTTACGCGGTAAAGATGCAGGTAAATCTGGAAAAGTTTTGGAAGTCTTTCCTAAAACAAGTCAAGTTATCGTAGATGGTATAAACGAAATTACAAAACATAAAAAAGCAAAATCGCATTTAGAACAAGGTGGAATTATCAAACAACCTGGTAAAATTCATAGTTCCAATGTAATGGTAGTATGTCCACATTGCAAAAAACCTGTAAAAACAGGTTCAAGAATTGATGAGAAAAAAGGAATCAAGGAAAAAGTTCGCTATTGCAAACGCTGCGATGCAACTATCAGCTCTGTCAAAACATTAAAGGAGGCAAATGTAAATGGCTAATCGTTTAGTTGAAAAATATAAAAATGAAGTTGCCCCTGCTTTAATGGAGCAATTTAAATACTCTTCAGTGATGCAAATTCCTAAATTGGAAAAAATTGTTATCAACATGGGTGTAAGCGATGCAAAAGACGATGCGAAAGTAATGGATCATGCTGTTCAAGATTTAACAGTTATCAGTGGCCAAAAACCTGTCGTTACAAAAGCTAAAAAATCAATCGCTAACTTCCGTTTACGTGCTGGTATGAATGTTGGCTGCAAAGTTACATTACGCGATCAAAGAATGTATGAATTCTTAGATAAATTAATCAACATTGCTTTACCTCGTACACGTGACTTCCGTGGAATTAATCCTAATTCTTTCGACGGAAGAGGTAATTATTCCATGGGTACAAAAGAGCAATTAATCTTCCCTGAAATCGATTATGATAAAATCGATAAAATTCGTGGTATGGACATTGTTATCGTAACTACCGCAAATACAGACGAAGAAGCAAAAGCTTTATTAACAGGCCTCGGAATGCCTTACAGAAAATAACGGGAGGGAATAATGGCTAAAAAATCTTTAAAAGTTAAAGCAGCAAGAGAACCAAAATTTGCAACTCGTAAACACAATCGTTGCTTAATTTGTGGTCGTCCACATTCTTATATGCGTAAATATGGCATCTGCCGTTTATGCTTCCGTGAATTGGCTTATAAAGGTCAAATTCCGGGTGTACGTAAAGCTAGCTGGTAAAGGAGAACAATATGCAAATAACAGATCCAATTGCAGATATGCTTACAAGAATCCGTAATGCAAGCAGTGCAGGACATAAAACCTGCAGTGTACCTTCTTCTAAACTAAAACGTAACATTGCAGATATTTTATTATCTGAAGGTTACATTAGTAATGTTGAATACACAGAAGACAATAAACAAGGTGAATTAACAATCACTATTAAATACTTTGAAAACAGTCCGGTTATTGCTGGAATCAAAAGAATTTCCAAACCTGGTTTGAGAATTTATGCTGAATCCAATGATTTACCAACTGTATTAGATGGTTTAGGAATCGCAATTATTTCTACATCTAAAGGTTTAATGACCGATAAACAAGCTAGAGAAGCCGGCATTGGCGGCGAAGTAATGGCATTTGTCTGGTAAGAAACTCTGAAAAAGCATTTTTTTATAAAATGCTACAATCTTAAGAGCAGGAGGAAATATATGTCAAGAATAGGCAATATGCCGATCGCAATTCCTGAAGGTGTTGACGTTTCGGTAAAGGGAAGAGAAATCACAGTTAAAAATGGTAATACTTCTTTATCCCGTACAATTAATCCAACTATCAGTGTTGAAATTGAAGATGGACATATCCATGTTAAACGTGATAATGATTCGAAAGAAAGTCGCTCATTACACGGCTTAACAAGATCTTTGATCAACAATATGGTTATTGGTGTTAAAGAAAACTTTAAGAAAACATTAGAAGTTAATGGTGTTGGTTATCGTGCTCAAATGCAAGGTAATAAATTAGTCATGAACTTAGGTTTATCACATCCAGTTGAAATGGAAGCACCAGAAGGCATCACACTTGAAGTTGAAGGTCAAAACAAAATTATTGTAAAAGGTGCCGATAAACAATTAGTTGGCGAAACAGCAGCAAAAATTCGTGCTAAAAGAGTACCTGATGCTTATAAAGGCAAAGGTATTAAGTATGATTATGAAGTCTTACGTCTCAAAGAAGGCAAGACTGGTGCTTAAAAGAAAGGAATGTAGACGATGATAAATAAAATTGATAAAAATGCAATTCGTCAACGTAAACATGCGAGAGTCCGCAAACATATCGGCGGTACTTCTGAACGTCCTAGACTTTGTGTGTTTAGAAGCCTTTCACATATTTACGCTCAAGTCATTGATGACGTAACCGGAAATACACTTGCATCTGCTTCATCTCTTGATGCTGAAATCAAAGATAAAGTAAAAAGTACCGGAAATTGTGAAACCGCTAAATTAGTTGGTGAATTAGTCGCAAAAAGAGCTTTAGATAAAAGCATAGAAGATGTTGTTTTCGATCGTGGCGGTTATCTTTATCACGGAAGAATCGCAGCTTTAGCAGAAGGCGCTAGAGAAGCTGGATTGAAGTTCTAATAGAGGAGTTATGCAAATGAGTAATGAAGATAGAAAAAACGAAAATTTAAAGAACAATCCTCGTGGTAATGAACGTGGCGAACGTCGAAATGATCGTAGAGGAAAACAACGTCGTGAAGATGATGGAATTCAAGATCGCGTAATCCATATCGGACGTGTTGCCAAAACTGTTAAAGGTGGACGTAACATGAGATTTACAGCTTTAGTTATTGTTGGTGACGGCAAAGGTAGAGTTGGTAAAGGTTTGGGCAAAGCTGCTGAAATTCCTGATGCAATTCGCAAAGGAAGAGAAGAAGCAAAACGCAGCATGATTCAAGTGTGCCTTGCTGAAAATACTATTCCACATGAAGTTGTAGGCGTATATGGTGCTGGTAAAGTTATGTTAAAACCAGCTGCAGAAGGTACTGGTGTTATCGCTGGTGGACCAGTTCGTGCAATTTGTGAATTAGCTGGTATCCAAGATGTCAAAACAAAATCGATTGGTACGAACAATCCTAATAACGTTGTTAATGCTACTTTAGAAGGATTAAAATCATTATTATCACCTCAAATGGTTGCTAAAAAACGTGGCAAATCAGTTGATGAGATTTAGTTTGGAGGATTTTAATGAGTAAATTAAAAATTACTTTAAAACGCGGAAGATCAGGTTGTAACGAAAAACAAAGAGCTACTTTAACAGCTTTAGGTTTAAGTAAAATCGGTCAAACTGTAGAAAAAGAAGACAATGCTCCAACTAAAGGAATGATTCATGTTGTTGAACATTTAGTTGAAGTTGAGAAAGCGTAAGGAGGTTTAAAATGCAATTAAACGAATTATACTCAGCTCCGGGCGCACATAAGAATAATCATCGCAGAGGACGCGGAAAAGGTAGCGGAAACGGAAAAACAGCAGGCCGTGGACATAAAGGTCAAAATGCTCGTTCTGGTGGTCGTGTTAGACCTCAATTCGAAGGTGGTCAAATGCCTTTATATAGACGTTTACCAAAACGTGGTTTTAATAACAAAACCTTTGCAAAACATTATCATGAAATCAATGTTGAATCTTTGAATAAATTTGAAGATGGAACAGTTGTTGATGAAAAAATGATTCATGATTCAGGTGTTTTAACAATTCCAAAAGTAAATGATGGAATTAAAATTCTTGGTCGTGGAGAATTAACTAAAAAGTTAACAGTTCGTGCAAATGCTTTTACAGCATCTGCTAGAGAAAAAATTGAGAATGCTGGTGGCACAGTAGAGGAGGTATAACATGGGTAGCATGTTAGAAACACTCCGTAACGCATTTAAAATAGATGATTTACGTAAAAGAATCGGGTTCACGCTCCTAGTTATGTTAATTTACAGGCTAGGAACGGCAATCCCGGTTCCGGGTATTAGTGTAGAAGCTTTCACACAATTCTTTAATCGGCTTGGACAATACGGTAACTTTATGGAAACTATTACAGGGGTTACTTTGACAGGTCAGACGGTTAGGGCCGTACCTATTTTCGTACTAGGTATTCAGCCATATATCAACTCGTCAATCATTATCCAATTATTAACTGCTGCGATTCCTGCTCTAGAGAGATTATCTCAAGAAGGTGAGATTGGCCGCAAAAAGATTCAAAGAATTACAAGATTTGTGACAGTTGGTTTAGCTTTAGTTATGTCGACTGCTTACTGGGCAGCAACAAGAACAGCTGAAGCAACAGTATTACCTGGTTTCTTGAACGCATTAGTTGTTATTTTAAGCTTTACTGCAGGTTCTGCATTTATTATGTGGCTTGGAGAGCAGATTAATGATCGTGGTATCGGAAATGGTATTTCAATGATTATCTTTACAGGTATTATCAGCCGTTTCCCACAAAATATCATAATGATCTATTATTCTTTTATGCAATGGAGTCAGAGAAATATTGTTTTAGCAATATTAGGTGTTTTGTTAGTAATATTTGTTTTCGTAGCGATGATTACTTTAGTGGTATTCATTCAATCATCAGAACGTCGCGTGCCAGTACAATATGCAAAGAAAGTAATTGGCAGAAAGATGTATGGTGGCCAAAGCACATACTTGCCTATCAAGGTTAATCAAAGTGGTGTTTTACCAGTTATCTTTGCAGTTTCAGTTTTGATGTTGCCATCTACATTGATTTCTTTGTTTGGTTTCCAAGGTAGAGTAGCTCAGTTCTTCTTGAACTTCTCTAATAATCCATTCTATTATGTGATTTACGCTATTTTAATCTTAGCATTCACATTCTTCTATTCTTCCATTTCATTTAATCCAGATGAAATTGCGAATAGATGGAAAAAAGATGGTGGATTTATTCCAGGCATTAGAGCTGGAAAATCAACAGCAAATTACATTCGTAAAACATCAAGAAGATTATTGTGGTTTGAAGCATTATTTTTAATCTTCATCGTATTATTACCAAGTTTCTTGAGCTTAGTTACTGGTTCAATGAGCAATATTTGGTTAGGTGGTACATCCATTTTAATCGTAGTTGGTGTTGCAATGGATGTTATTACACAGTTAGAAAATCAATTAATGATGCGTCATTACAAAGGATTTTTAGATTAAGCTCACGCTTAACATTGACAGGCGAATGCTAAGCATTCGCCTGTTTTTTTATTTAAGGAGAGTATTATGCAATTAATCATTTTAGGGGCGCCTGGTGCAGGCAAGGGTACTTTGGCTCAGAATATTCACGAATACAAGGAGTTCACGCATATCTCCACCGGCGATTTATTCAGAAAACATATCAAATTGAAAACAGATTTAGGGAAACTCGCTTCCAGTTATATCGAAAAAGGTCAATTAGTGCCTGATGAAGTAACTGCTGAATTAATTATTAATGAATTAGAGCATGTGAAAGAAGATTTTATTTTGGATGGCTATCCTAGAAATCTTTCACAAGCAAAAACTTTAGAAAAAATATTATCAGATTTAAATATAGATTTAACAGCATGTGTGTATTTAGACATCAATCCAGATGTTGTTGTCCATCGTTTGGAAAACAGAGTTGTTTGCCCTGACTGTGGAGCAACCTATAACCTCGTGATTGCTAAAACGCAAAAAGAAGGTATCTGTGACAATTGCGGGGGCAATTTAATTCATCGACCAGATGATAATAAAGAAACGATTGAAAAAAGATTTGCTGTATATGAAAAAGAAACAAAACCATTAATTCAATTTTATGATGAAAAAGGAAAACTAATTACAGTAAATTGTGATCAAGGTGTTTTGACACAGTTGGATTGTTTGTGGGAGCAGCTTTCTAAAAGGGAAAATTAGAAATGATCATTTTAAAAAATCATGAAGAAATAGAAAAGATAAAAAAAGCATGTGAGATTACAGCCTCATGCTATGAAGCTGTTGAAAAGGCAATAAAGCCTGGGATCAGCACATATGAAATTGATCAAATTGTATATCATCATATCAAGGAATGTGGTGCAATTCCAGGTTTCTTGAATTACGGTGAACCACCATTTCCAGGCTCTGCCTGTATCTCTGTAAATGATGAAGTTGTTCATGGTATCCCAAGTAAGCATCGTATACTTGAAGACGGAGATATAGTCTCTGTTGACCTAGGTGCAAAATACGATGGATACAACGGAGATTCCGCAAGAACGTATTTAGTTGGTGAAGTTCGTTCTATCTGGCAGGACTTAGTAAGAGTTGCAGAAGAAGCTTTTTGGCAAGGGATTTTGCAAGTGAAAAAAGGGAATCGTCTTGGTGACATCAGTCATGCCGTCCAAGTTCATTCAGAAAATAATGGATTTGGTGTTATTCGTGAATTAACAGGCCATGGAATCGGTGCTGATTTACATGAGGACCCCAATTTATTAAATTATGGAAAACCTGGACGAGGTGTGCGCCTTGAACCGGGGATGGTCATGTGCTTGGAGCCGATGATCACAGAGGGGAGTCCAAGAATTATTTTGATGGATGATGAATGGACCATTGCAACTCGAGATGGAAAAGCTTCTGCACATTATGAAAACACCTTTGCTATTACTGAGGAAGGCGTTCAAGTTTTAACATTAACAGAGAAAGATAAAGAAAAGTATGCAGATATTCTTCAAGAATTAGCTGCTAGAACTTGGTAACAAGTAGTTTTTTTATCGTTTAATGTATCAATGAGGTTTTCAGTGAGGAATATGACAATCATAGAAAAAAATGGAACAATCTCAAATATTGAAATTGTTCCATCCTTAAGAAAAGATAAATCTCTGATTTCGAATCTTTTATATAAAATGTATTTGGCCAGATATTTTGAGCAAAAAGTTGATGAGTTATATACCGATCACTTAATTCATGGCACAATGCATCTGGCAATCGGACAAGAAGCATCGTCTATAGGAACAACCGCAGTGATGTCAGAAGAAGATAAAATTTTGGTATCACATCGTGGACATTGTGAAGTTTTAGGAAAAGGTGTAGACCCTTATGCGATGTTTTGTGAACTATTAAGCAAAACGGATGGTTCCTCAAAAGGGTTTGGTGGTTCCATGCATATTATCGATGTGAATAAAGGCGTCATGCATGCAAATGGTATTGTTGCTGCGAATGCTCCTTTAGCATGTGGTATTTCACTCGCCATCAAAAAACAAAAAAAGAATGTAATTTGTTCCTGTTATATAGGGGATGGCGGCATGAATGAAGGTGCCTATTATGAATCATTAAATTTGGCATCTCTTTGGAAATTACCACTTGTTTTTATCACAATCAATAATCAATACGGAATGTCGACTCCGATAAGCAAATCACATGCGACAACAGATTTTTCGAAAAAAGGATTGTCATTTGATTTGCCTACGATACTAGTTGATGGAAATGATGCTATCGCCGTGTATAGTGCGATGAGTAAAGCTCGAAATTTGGCATTAGAAAATCAACCCGTTATCCTGATTTTGAATACATATCGAGTATCAGGACATTCAAGAAGTGATAAAAATTTGTATCGTACAGAAGAAGAAATCAGTTTATGGACACAAAAATGTCCGATTTTACGTCTAGAATCTGAGTGCAAAGAACAACAGATTTTAAGTATTGAAGAAATGAATCAGATACGACTTCAAGCGAAAGATGAGATTGCAAATGCCGCTCTGAGAGCAATTGCAGCAGAGGAGGTTAAAGCTGAATCTGCACTTAATTATGTTTATAAGGCTGAATAGTTAATCATGAAAAGAATTATCACATTTCGAGAAGCGATTAGAGAAGGCATAAAATATGCTTTAATTAAATATCCGGAATCATTCGTGTTAGGAGAAGATGTTGCTGTATACCAGGGAGTAAATAATGTAACAGGTGATTTATACTTAACTTTTGGTCCGGATAAAATTATGGATACTCCTATTTCAGAAACAGCCTTTCTTGGTTGTGCAGTTGGAGCTGCAATGATGGGAATGAAACCAATTGTGGAATTGCAGGTTGCCGATTTCATAAGTGTTTGTTTGGATCCATTGATGAATCAGGCAGCAAAGTTACGTAATATGTCTGGTGGACAAATCAATATCCCGATGGTTTTAAGAGCTGCATTTGGTGCTGGTCTTGGTGCTGCTGCGCAACATTCACAATCCTTAGAAAGTATTTTCGCTCATATACCAGGCTTAAAAGTGATTATGCCAGCCACTCCTTATGATGCAAAAGGATTATTTGCTAGTGCAATAAAAGATCCAAATCCTGTTGTTTATTTAGAACCAAGAGCAATCTATAATGCAAAAGGTGATGTGCCAATCGCTGATTATGAAATCCCAATCGGAAAAGCTGACATCAAAAGAAAAGGGACAGAAATGACAATCATAACTTATGGCAGCATGTTAGAACCTTGTCTTTTAGCAGCAGAGAATATTGCTGAAACGCATCAAATCGATATTGAAGTTTTAGACTTACGCTCATTGCAACCACTTGATACAGAATCAATTATCAAAAGTTGTCAAAAAACCAAGCGTGTCATGATTGTTCATGAAGCTGTAGAGTTCTTAGGAATGGGTGCGGAAATAGCAGCAAAAATTTCTGAAACAGAAATCATTTATCAATTACAAGCACCAATCAAAAGAGTTGCTGCTAAATTCTCTCCAATTCCGTTCAGCAAAGTACTGGAATATGAAGTGATTCCAACGAAACAAAGAATTGAGAAAGAAATACTTGCAATGTTTGAAATTAGCTTATAATATAAAACTAATGTCATAAAATTTATTAATAACAAAAAGGAGTTTAATGAATGCCAAAAGAAGATTTAATTGAATGCAAGGGAGAGGTAGTTGAAACATTACCGAATACGCTTTTCCGCGTTAAATTAGAAAATGGTCACGAAGTAACCGCTCATTTATCGGGCAAATTACGTCAACACTATATTAAGATTTTAACCGGCGACCAAGTTACAGTTGAATTAACACCTTATGATTTAACAAAAGGTCGTATTACATGGAGAGGTAAATAAGAAATAATATTTTCTTATAACCCTTGATTTTTTCGTTGAATCTGTTAAACTATTTTGGCGTCGCCTTTAAGGGGCAATTTTTTTGTTGCTAAAAAGAAAGGGGAACC